>NZ_JAUBSH010000037.1:0-66088 GCF_036704705.1 Microcoleus sp. K1-B1
ACGAAAAAAATTAACTTTGAGTAAAATATCTGAGTTGCTTTTAGTTTTGGAGCATCCGGAATTACCTTTACATAATAACCCGGCAGAATTAGCTGCTAGAACAATCGTGCAGCGACGAAATATTAGTTATGCAACCCAAACTTGTGAAGGAACTAAGGCGATGGATGTTTTCATGTCTCTGGTGGCGACTACCCGCAAATTAGGAATTAGCTTTTTTGAATATATGCACGACCGTATTTCTTACCTGGGAAATATTCCATCTCTAGGGACGATTATTCGTCAACAATCTTCGGTTTATTCTCTGGGTGTGTCCTGGTCTGATTGAAGAAATTCAAAAAAATATAAAGGCTCTGAATTATCGGCCCTTCATTCCTGTAGTAAGTGTCGTATAAACCCACGCTTAATTGTGACTTTAGTGGCTCAAAAAAACTATGACATTCTTGATTTTATGATTAATAATATGTCATATTCTACCATGCTGTGCCTAGATTGTTAACCTTCTTTTTTTACTGTTACCCCGATTTATTGAGCGGATACCTCAACAAATTCTTACAAATCCCTGTTTCTCTATATCCTTCCAATTCTAAGCGCCTCTTTAAACTGCGTCAAATCGTCGCGGTGACTCGATCGATAAAATAAATCTGCTTTGTAACGCTGGATGTAAAATATCAGTTATCGACTTTTACCAAAGGCATAATTATGAATTTTTATATAGTTGACGTGTTTGCCGAGTCAAAGTATGCTGGCAATCAACTCGCTGTATTTTGCGGTGCGGGAGTTGCCGAACTATCTGAGGCTCAAATGCTACAGATAGCCAGAGAAATCAATTATTCAGAAACTACGTTTATTCGATCGCCCGATCCGCGAGATGGCGGCTATGACGTGCGGATATTCACGCCCAAGAAGGAATTGCCCTTTGCCGGTCATCCCACTTTGGGCACTGCGTTTGTGTTGCAGCAAGAGATTATTCGCGAAAAGGTCGATCGAGTAATTCTCAATCTAGCCGTCGGTCAAATTCCAGTTACTTTTAATTATCACAATGAATCGGCAGATATTTTGTGGATGCGACAAAACCCGCCTAGTTTTGGTCACGTTTTATCAGCCGAAAGTCTGGCAAATGTCTTGAATTTAGAACCCGATGAAATTGATTCCAACTTCCCAATTCAAGAAGTTTCGACCGGAGTGCCGTTTATAATTGTCCCATTAAAAACTCTCGCCTCGCTCAAAAAAGCTCAAGTCAATTTAGATAAATATTTTGAGCTAGTTGATACAATGGAAGCGAAAGAAATCTTGATATTTTGCCCAGAAACTTACAGCGACCTTAATGATTTAAGCGTGCGAGTTTTTGCCCATTCATTAGGAATTCCTGAAGATCCGGCGACTGGCAGTGCTAACGGCTGTTTGGCTGGATATTTGGTAGAACATGATTATTGCGGGGAAGCAAAGATTGATGTCAGAGTTGAGCAGGGTTATGAAATCGATCGACCTTCTTTGCTGTTGTTACAAGCAGCAAAAAATGAAGGGCAAATAGCAGTTTTGGTGGGTGGTAAGGTGGTGATGGTTGCTAAGGGAGAATTTGTTTAGCTGATTCAATGGGATTTTTTTTTTAACCGCAGATGCAGGCAGATATGTACAGCCCGGTTGAAATTAGATTTGGGCGATCGAGGAAATGAATTGTATGTTGTATAATGTAGTTAAGATTAGGAATAATCATCAAAAACTATGACGGCAACAATCCCAGCTAGAGAAGTTACTCTCTCCTACTTAAGGGAAAAATTTAATATCCAACTCGTTGATGACGACCAATTTTTTCGTGAATGGATTGACGAATTACCCGAAATCAGCGAATTTGAAAAACAATTTCTCGATCAAGTGAAAGCTAGCTATTTCAACTTAGTCGAGTATCCTCCCATGCTAGAAACTACCGTCAAAATGGTAGTCTTATCTCCCTTGCTACATTTTGCAGGTTTCTATTTACCTCCCTTTCATATCAAAGCTGAACCTGAAGTAGAAATTTTATTTGAAGACGAAGACGAGACAATTATCAGAGGTAGGATGGATGTCCTGGTTTTAAAACAGCAGTTTTGGGTAATGGTTATCGAGTCAAAAAGCGCTCAAATTTCCATAGAAACAGGATTAGCGCAAATATTAGCTTATCTGCTGGCTAATCCTAATCCTAGCATGGCGTCCTTTGGAATGCTAAGCAACGGCAGGAATTTTCAGTTCATTAAAATGACGTATCAAGGTACACCGCAGTACGGTTTATCTAATTCCTTTGATTTGCGCGATCGAGGAAATGAATTGTACAATGTACTCAAAATTATGAAGCGCATCGCTCAAATTGTGAAATATTACACATAAAAAAGGATTAATTCACATGGTAAGTTCAGTAAATCATAGAATTGTATGAGGTAGCTCATATTCATTGATTCGCGTGGTTGTTAGGCTAAAAAAGTCATCACTACCAGAGACTTTCCCATGCTGCAAACATTTTCGCGGACTTTAAATGTATCCCCTGACGCTTCTGAAGCCCTGCTTTCACTGCCATTAACCAGCTTGCTAGATTCACCGGAATTCAATCAATTATTGGGAAGTCTCGATACAGCTTTACTCAAAGAAACTTTGCCCACTGCTGGAACTGTTTTAGCTCAAAAGCTGCCGCCTTTTTACGACTGGTTGCAAACAGAACTCGGAATTAAAAACGTCCCTGAGAGTCCCGATCATACTACGAAATGGGTAGTCGGTTTTTTGAAGAATCAAGAAAGTTTAACTCGTTTAGTCGATCTGCACAAATCAATTCCCAGACAGGCATTAGAACGAGCGATCCCTCGTTTAGTTAGCACCTTTGATGAGGTTCAACCTACCGCTGTAAAGCAAGAATGGGAAAAAGCGATCGCAGCACTTTGTCTGGTTCTCGCCGTCGCAGCGCGGGAAAATCAGCCATCTGCAGCCTGAAGCAATTCTGTCTGAGTTTAAACAAAGCGCTTTTTTCGGAAAATTTGCAATTGAGTGCGATCGATCTGAACGACTACTGACCGCCGCTTGTTGAGGACGATCGCATTGTGTCTATTTAGCAAAAGCAACTGAGCCAATATTGCCACAATCGCGCGCCTTTTGAGAAACTTGCCTTCAAAACGCGCCATTCGGACGATCGCCTCTTCGATTTTATAACAACAGCTTTTCCCCTTCTGGGAAATCACAAAAATCGTTCCCGGTATGTAATCGCCTTCATTTGCCCAGAAAGCATACCTTTCACCTAAAGTAAAGTAGTGAAAAACATTGTTAGCGGTGGAAGTTTTAGCTAACTTTTCCGAAACGCCCAAAGAATTAAAAACTACAGTGGATCTAATATAATCCGGGTATTTTGCTGCTATTTGCTGAGCAACTTTGCCCCCCAAACTTTCTCCGATGAGATCGGGCGGATTCCCGCTGTGAAATTGCTGCTTTATCCAATCAATAGCACCCGCAGTTTGCGCCGATTTTAACTGGCGTTCTAGTTTTGCCATAAATACATCGGGCGTATCTTCCAAAACGCGATCGAAAGGATACCAAGAACCGTAGCCGCGAATCACTAAAACAGGTGGATGATTGCCAGAAATGGGGAAGCGACTTTCAGCATAAAAACCAGTGCGAGAGTCTTCAAACACTTTTGTTATAATATAATTTCCATCAATAAGTTGCCCTTCCTGGTGCCGAATGTAAATTGAAGGATTATTGGGTTTAAAAGTATCGTGCAGTTGGGGTTTTGCAAACTTTTCGTAGAGAGAATCTAGCAAGTGCCTTCCCGTTTTGCGATCAACAAAATCGAATTCTGTTCCTTTCATTATCTGGTAGCCGCCGGTTTTACCAACAATATTGAATAAGTACAAAAAATTTACATAAACCCGCCACCGCACAACGAATAATCTCAATTAACTTTTACTTGTATCAAATGGCAAAAATCTACATGACATTTACCATTGGGTGAGTGAGAGGGCGGGTTTTAGATATTGTCAATTATTAACAAATATTGTATGTGAAACCCGCCCGGCCTTAGCAAATCACTTTTACAAAACTCGCAACGTGCTAGCAATACTATCGACTGCTTCCATCGCTCGAATTTCATCGAGTGCTTGTTGAAAATTACCTTCCCTAACATCGTGAGTCACGACGACAATTTCTGCTAAATCGCCGTGAATTCCCGTCTGCACAACTGATTCTAAACTAACTTTGTGGTTGCCGAAACAAGTGCCTAGTTGGCCAATTACCCCCGGAGTATCGTGCGTTAAAAAACGGGCGTAAAAGCGAGTAACAAGTTCCTGCATCGGAGCAATTTTGCAGTAGTGTTGGTGACTGCAACTCAGCAAAGGATGAGGAATCGGAACAGTTTCTGTTTTCAGGATGGCCGCTACATTCATGATGTCGGATACTACGGCGCTAGCTGTGGGGCCCGCACCGGCGCCGCGCCCGTACAGCATCAATTGCCCGATCGGCTCTCCTTCGACTAAAATTGCATTGTAAACCCCGTTAACACTAGCCAGCGGATGAGTTTTCGGCACAAAACTCGGATGCACTCGAATTGACAGCAGTTCGCTTTCTCCCTCAGCTTGCTTGCCATTGTAGTGAGAGGTTTCTTGAGCAATAGCCAACAATTTAATCACAAATCCCAGCTTGTCGGCGTAGTCAATATCCGCCGCACTAACTTTTCTGATACCTTCGCAGTGAACATCGGCTAATTTGATGCGTCCGCCAAAAGCTAGCGAGGCTAAAATAGCAATTTTATCGGCAGCATCTAATCCATCTACATCTGCTGTGGGGTCAGCTTCAGCATAACCTAATTGCTGAGCGTCGGCCAGGACTTCGGCAAAGTCTGCGCCTTCTGTTTGCATCCGCGTCAGGATGTAATTAGTTGTGCCGTTGACGATGCCGGTGACACTTTTAATGCGGTTTGCACCTAAAGATTGTTTGAGGGTTTGAATGACCGGAATGCCGCCGCCGACAGCAGCTTCTAGCATTACGTAAACGCCTTTTTTGTTGGCGGCCTCGAAGATTTCATTCCCGTAGCGGGCGATAACTGCTTTGTTGGCAGTGACGACGTGCTTGCCACTGGCAATAGCTTGCAGAATGAGCGATCGCGCCGGTTCCAATCCGCCAATCAATTCTACTACAATATCAATTTCCGGGTCAGTTGCGATCGCTTCTAGGTCAGTTGTCAGCACATTTTCTGGCAATTGTAAAGACCGAGTTCGAGAAATATCGCGCACTCCCACCCGATAGATTTCCAATTCCTGCAACAGTGGATGGCGGCCATCTGGGGAGAGCAAAATCTCTGCTGTTCCCGCGCCAACTGTACCCAAACCTAACAAACCAATTTTGAAAGCCACGACTTTGACCCGTTGAAACTCACTTCATCTAGAATCATTGTATGATAACCGTGGCTTCACTGAATACCCAGAGACCCGACTTCTTAAAAAAGTCCGGGATCTACATGACTAATTAATCCAGATTTTACATGGCAATTTAAAGTTCTGTATCCATCTCTATCCCCATTTCTCGCAGCCGCTGCGCCAATCTTTCGGCCCGCTGCCTTTCGGCATTAACTTGCTGTTCTAGTTGCTCATTTTGCTGTTCTAGTTGCTCATTTTGCTGTTCTAGTTGCTCATTTTGCTGTCCTAGTTGCTGTAGCTGTGCTTGTTCTTCTCGAATTAAATCTTCAACTAGGGGCGGACATAGCACTTCATTAACCGATAAAATAAATTCAGCGAACTGTACAGACTGAACTTGCTGTCCCGGCAAAAATTCCTGATGAGAATAACTGCCTTCATTTTCCGGGCGACTGCATACTCGTATTTTCGGTTGATTTGGGTCTACAATCCAATATTCAGGGATATCAATTAAGTCATATTCTGCCCGTTTGCGAATGTAGTCGTCCCGCCAATTTTGACTGGTAACTTCGATAACTAACAGCGGTTTTTCTTCAAAGTCCAAGACTGCGGAACCAGGTTGGGCACAGACTTGTTCCCACAGACTCTGAGTGCAAATCACCACATCAGGAATGCGAGAAGAGTTTTCCTCAGTTCGGACTGCGGTAGTCACAATTGCAACTATCGGTAGGTTGTGTGCTGCAAAGAAGCGCCGGAACTGATAAACTAAAAATTCACAAATTTTGATATGTATTGCTGTAGGTGTTGGCATTTCGATCAGATTGCCCCGATATAATTCATAACAAACACCCGATTCTCCCTGATAGTTCAGATATTCTTCAAAGGTGAGTTTTTGGGTAGAAGTTATAACCATGTCAGTTATCTCCCTTTTTCGGTGAGCTTACTGTATATTTTACACTTGTCTTGGGTGAACCAGCCCCTCAAGACTCAAAACTGCTTCAAAAATTGTAGGGCGAGCCAAGCTCACCCTACAAATCAGATTAAATCAGGTAACAGATTAATAAGTTTCAACGTGCCAACGGTGCTCTTTCTTCAACTGTTTCTGATAGGCAGCCCACTCAACACCGTGCTTGCCAGCCGCCGCCGACATTCCCTCATCAATTCCGCCTTCCATACCCTTCAAACCGCAGATATAAGTGTGAGTATTCGGCTTTTGAACCAATTCCCACAATTGGTCTGCGTTCTCTTGAATCCGGTTTTGAATGTACATCTTGCCGCCGTCAACATTCTTTTGCTCGCGGCTGATGGCATAAGTCAAGCGGAAATTATCGGGGAACTCGCGCTGCAATTGTTCCAACTCTTCCTTATAAAGAATGTTGGGAGTGTAAGCAACTCCAAAGAACAGCCAAGCTAAACCTTTGAATTTGTAATCGGGATTGTTTTCTTTAAACATCCGCCACAAATAAGCCCGGAAAGGAGCAATCCCCGTACCGGTACCCATCATTATAATGGTGGCTTCTTCGTCGTCGGGCAACAGCATTTCCTTGCCTACGGGGCCGGTGATTTTGACATCATCTCCAGGTTGCAAACCGGTGAGAAAAGTCGAACAAACACCAAAGACTTGTTCGCCAGTTTCCGGGCTTTTGTACTCTAGGCGGCGCACGCACAGCGAGACTGTTTTGTCGTCGAGATGGTCGCCGTGACGGGTGGAGGCGATCGAGTAAAGCCGAATTTTGTGAGGTTTGCCGTTTTTATCCGTGCCATCGGGAATAATCCCGATACTTTGACCTTCGAGATAGTGCAAATTGCCTCCAGAAATGTCGAAGGTGACGTGGCGGACTGTGCCGTCGCCGCCTTCTCTGACTAATTCTTCTGTAGAAATGCACTTACCAATATAGGGATTGGCCGGCTTGTAAAGGTTAACAGGAACCTGAACTTTTTCCTTGGCTTGAGTCATGGGCTTAGTTTCTTCTCCAGATTTCTGACTCTGTAGCCCTGCTTCTGGTGCGACTTTGCCATTTGTTTCGGGAGCGCTGTTTGAGGGGCGGATGCTGACGATTTTGCCACCCATCCGAGCAATTCTACGCATTTCCTGATTCATGCGATCGTAGGGCACGGAGATAAATACGCTACCACTACGGCGAATCGGGTTACTTATTTGGTCAGTTGCTTGGCTCTGACGCATACCCTCCACTTCGTAAACAAAGATGCGGCTGCCTGATTCTGAGTTTGCCGCAACACCAGATATGCTTGGGCTGTACATTTGTTGATTTTCCTTCACGATACAGAGTTATAAAGAAAGAGAATGTGACGTTAGACTCAATTTACTTTTTTCTTAAGGCCATCGGGACTAATTGGCCGCGCCAATTTCTGGGCCTCGCCACGCCGGCAGGAGTGTTGAAGTTGCGATCGCTCGCGTATCAAATCCCTACTAGCCGAACGCCCAGCTCACCGAGCCATCATGCGTTCGGCTGTTGACCTATAGCTATTGTTGTCTGCGTACTGCCAATATTTTACCCGATCGGGGGATCTGCCCCGATAAGTCATTGTGATTTGGGGAGCGCCCCACCAGAGAAAGGAAAATTCGAGCAGTTTAATGAGGTTGAGCTTGTAGGGGGCGAACGCCTTCTGGTAAGATTAACCACTAAAGTTAGTATTAATTACTTGCCTTGAAGATTGCTTGGGTCTGCCCGGGCAGGCAGTCAACTCACTGCTGTATGCTGGTGAGAACTCGATCCTCTCGGGGTAGCAAAGCAGCACAAAGCCTGCTTGCCGCTACCTGCGGGCTGAAATTTTGTGGAATCTAGACTTGAGTTAGTTAGTAAACAGTGATTTTGTTAGAGGGAAACTATGACCAGTAAGCCGGATCGCGTGGTTTTAATTGGCGTTGCCGGAGATTCCGGATGCGGAAAATCTACTTTTTTACGCCGATTGACAGATTTGTTCGGGGAAGATTTCGTTACTGTAATCTGCCTTGATGACTATCATTGTCTCGATCGCAAGCAGCGCAAGGAAACAGGGATTACAGCCCTTGACCCCAGAGCCAACAATTTTGACCTGATGGCCGAGCAAATGAAGGCTCTCAAAGAAGGTCGGGCGATCGACAAGCCGATTTACAACCACGAAACTGGTCTGCTCGATCCTCCTGAGCGGGTAGAGCCGAATCACGTGATTGTGATTGAGGGGCTGCATCCCCTGTACGACGAGCGAGTTCGATCGCTCCTCGACTTCAGCGTCTACCTCGACATCAGCGACGAGGTAAAAATTGCTTGGAAAATCCAGCGCGACATGGCGGAACGGGGCCACCGTTACGAAGACGTGCTGTTTGCGATCAATGCTCGCAAACCGGATTTTACGGCCTACATCGACCCGCAAAAGCAATATGCTGATGTGGTAATTCAAGTGTTGCCGACCAACTTGATCAAAGATGACAAAGAGCGGAAAGTTCTGCGCGTGCAGATGATCCAGCGCGAAGGCATCGCCAATTTTGAGCCTGCGTATTTGTTTGACGAAGGTTCAACAATTAACTGGGTTCCTTGCGGCCGCAAGCTGACTTGTTCCTATCCCGGAATTAAGATGTACTACGGGCCTGACGCTTTCTACGGTCACGAAGTCTCGATTTTGGAAGTAGATGGTCAATTCGAGAATCTCGAAGAAGTTATTTACATCGAAAGCCATTTGAGCAAGACTTCTGCGAAGTATGAAGGCGAGTTAACTCACCTGTTGCTCCAGCACCGCGAGTATCCTGGTTCCAACAATGGAACTGGTTTGTTCCAAGTGTTAGTCGGATTGAAGATGCGGGCGACTTACGAGAAGTTGACTGCAAAAGAAGCGAAAGTGGCTGTTAGTGTTTAGAACCCTGACATGAAAGATTTGGGAGGCGCAATTGCGCCTCTTTTTTTGTGGGAAAATGAACCGCAGAGGGCGCAGAGGGCGCAGAGTAGAGTTAGGGGAGGGTGTTTGGAAGTAGAGAGGTTAAGAAGGTTTTTCCGGCTTCATGGAGGTCGCTATCTAGGGAAAAAGTTAGACTGCGAACTCGAATATCGTCATTTTTTATATCTAGTGGCTGTTTGAGGTTTTGCGGGTAGACGAGAATTGCATTTTGGCAATTTAAGGCATTTGCGTAAGCAACTATTTGATGACGGTCATCACTGTCTACTTTATCGGGAGCTTTGTATTTTGTATCGAGGACGTACAGGATTTCATTTGTTTCACTATCGCCTAGGAGTAAGTCAATCCGATCGAAGTAGTTTTGGTCATGTGTGACTCGGTGTTGTTGTTTGACAAAAAAGCCTTTTGGTGTATTTGCTTTGAGCCATTCAGCGACAAATTGTTCATATAAATTAGCCATGTCTATGAGAAAAGGGAGCATTTCGCGATCGCCTGTTTCGTGACTCGGCCCTGTGTTATCTAAAAAGAATCGACATAAGGCGTGTAAAAGTTGATAATCTTGATTCAAGCGGTGATAATTTCTATCAATACAAGCTTCTGATTTAAAAGTTTTTAATGTAACAAATCCTTGGAGTGCGTGAAAGGCTTTTCGCACAGTGGATGAAACAGATTCACCGCACAAACCGCTGCGGCCAATGATGAAGAGTGTCCAAGCCAGAATTTGATTATCTTCGATATCGCCTGTTTGTTCGTTATAGTGGCATTTTAGTTTAACATCCCAAGGCTTTTGCAGGGCTGACCGCAAATCGACGCGGCCGCGAATGTAGGCGAGTCTTTCTGTTTTGGATAAGTAATCGCGATATAATCCTTTGCGACAGCGTTCTAGAATTTTTTGGGCAAGAATGTTAGCTAATCTCTCGTAACTTTCTTCTAAAGATTGGCAATGAATCGATCCTTGGGGAAATTTTATCTTAAGGTTGTAGGCATAGTCAATCATTCCGAATAAGTTGACAATTGGGACTTTTGGGTGGATGATAATGTGAAATTCTGGAGTAATGGGAATGTTGCCAACTCTGCCTTTAGATTTTAATTTCCATTTATCTTTTGTTTTAGGGGTGGGAAATTCTATATCGATTTCCTTGTCATAATTATGGTGTATTTTTTGTGCGACTGATTCGGGGATAAAATCTGGTTCAAAGCTTTCGGATTTATATTCAGTGAGTTCGATGATTTGGGGTGATTCTCGTTTCATAATTTTGGTGGATGTAGTAACGCCACCGTATCGGCGTTAATGACGGCGTTAGATTGTCAATATCCCAATTCTTTCTTGATATTCTCCCAGAGAAATTCATCCATTTTTGCCTGGTTATTAAAGAAGTATTCTTCGAGGTATGGCTCAATTTCCATTTCCCAAATATCTTGGATATCTTTAGCTAAGGTTTTTGTCAAAAAGAAGGAGATGCCTAGTTGATAGTGTTTGTTGTCAATTTTATCATTGACTTTTTTGAGAATACCAATTAATGTATCAACTGGAAAACCTGTTTTCTCTCTTTGGTGATACTGTCCCAGGACTTCATAGTTTGGATAAAGGGGAATGAATGCGAAGCGGCGGCGGAGTGCGTTATCGACTAAGGCAATAGAACGGTCTGCGGTGTTCATTGTGCCGATAATGCGGACATTTGTAGGGATTCTAAATAGTTTACCGCTGGCTAGTGTAATAAAGCGTGCTGTGTCTTGTCGGTCATCTAGGAGATACATTAACTCGCCAAAGACTTGAGAGAGATTTGCGCGATTAATTTCATCAATAATGAGAACGCAAGTGTCTTCACAGGCTTCGGCTTTTTCGCAGAATTCTAGGAATCTACCGGGAACTATTGAGTAGGTTAATTGTCCGTTTTGAGTTATTGGGCGGAGGCCTTCGATAAAGTCTTCGTAGGTGTAGGCGGGGTGAAATTGGATAATGTCTGAGAAACCGTCACCGCCGCCGATTAAGTGTTTGGCTAATTTTTCAGCAATGAAGGTTTTTCCGGTTCCGGGCGGGCCTTGGATGATGGTTTGGCTTTTGCGGTTAATGGCCTGTATCCATTGAGTTAGTTGGTTTGTTTGAAAACCAGTAATTTCTGAAATTGTTTCGAGTTGATATACTCCATTAAATCCCTTTTCATATTCTAAAAAATATTCATAAAAAAGAAGAGGTAAAGACTGGTCAGCGTAGACATTAGAGATTAAAAAAAATGGAAATAAATTTTTAAATGTTTGGGCTACTTTATAAATTAGTTGTTGGGCAGAACATCCTAATATTTGTCTTGATTCAAGTGATATACCAGCAAAAATATTACCAAACAAAACACCTTTAAATTCTTCAGACTCTGGTGAATCGATAGGAATCTTTTTCAAGATATTTTCTAATAACTCATAAAAGTTTTTTTCAGATTCCATTTGATAATAAATATCCTTCCTATGTAAACCATCAAAACAAAAAATATCATTCTCATCAATATCTTCTTCTTTCCAGCTAGATTCTAAATAAAAATGATGTTGATTACTCAGCTTGTAATCTTTGAGAGTTTCGATAAAATCAACGTCCTCTCTATATTTTTTTTTATAACTATATAGCATTAATTGAAACAGATTTTCTTTAACCTCCAAGCCAAAGCTTAATGTCTGGTTTTCAGTTCTTAACATTAACTGAGGAGATTGGGGAGAAATCATACTGTTAAAACTATAGTAGTCTACCCTGTAGATTACTGTAGATGCCCAATAGTTTGATGGAAGGAACCAACAGCTCTCATACTTAATATTTATATGTTTTTTAATATAATCAGGCAACTGCTCTTCTACCTGGCTTAAAATATACTTGACTGGCTCTTCTACATATTTTAAGAAATCTTTTTTGTGTTCCCGGTAAAAATCCCACATGGGGTTTTCAGAAAATTGTGCCAATAAGTTAAATGTGTCTGCAGAAAAAGGACATTCAGGATGTACAAAAACTTTTTCCATTTTTTCTGTATGTTTAAGGTGACTCAATTGTTGTTCTTAAATTATTATAGCCGATCGCCCTTCCCGACACCAGATATCTGAGATGCGATCGCACCCGCCATCCTTACCCACATCAAATGCCCTGCCAAACCAGTAACACAGGCAAAACCGCTAACAACAGTTCCCGGAAAATTTCAACTTGCGCGGAATGACTCAGATTTACCAAATTGTGTCTATACTAGATAATTGAATCCGGCGATCGCGACTAATAACGGGTACATTAAGATACAAAGCAGTAGCAGCAATAATGCGATCGGGCAAATCGGGAATTTGCGATCGGTCAACTTGCCTTAAAGTCAAAGCTATATTGCGATCGAAAGGAATTTCAACCACTAAGGCATCATCGCTCTCAACTACTCTCAATAATAGATCGAGAGTAGTTGAATTAATGCGCCCTCTCTCGCTCAGATAGACAATTTCTGCTAATGTAATTGATGAAAAAGCCACCTAATTTCCCTCGACA
The DNA here is from genome assembly GCF_036704705.1 of Microcoleus sp. K1-B1. NCBI lineage: Bacteria > Bacillati > Cyanobacteriota > Cyanophyceae > Oscillatoriales > Microcoleaceae > Microcoleus > Microcoleus sp. K1-B1. The sequence continues at coordinate 12,757 of NZ_JAUBSH010000037.1, forward strand.
GCTATCTCTTCTAGGGTCGTTCTAGCAGTCACCGAAAGTCGTGAATCGGCAAGTATATACCAGATCACAGCATCAGTATCAGCTAAAGCACGCAGCATTAGAAATCCTCCCTTGGGAAATTCGCCCATTCTTCGCTGCGAACTTCATCTATATCAGCGGCAGAGGGTGCAATTCCCAAGTCAGCACATAAACCCCACAATGATTTGCGGGGAGCGGGCCGAACAACTAATTCTCGTTCTATTTCAGGAACAATCCACTTAATCAATCGTAACTTTTCGGCTAGAGACAAGTGCTTAACAAGATTTAAAACCGCCTCAAAAGTCATGTTTTTTATGTTTCAATTTGTGATTGATGTAATTGTAGCATTTTGGCTGCCAAGGACAGCATCACCAGGTTTGGGTGGAGAAGATTCGTTTACCACGGTTCCCGGAAAAGTTAAAATTGTGTAGAAACAATCTAAACGTGCTATATTCAACTCCGTAAACCCTGAACTGCGCTTTCAGGTAATGCAAATTTATAAACGAGTCAACTGAATGCTCTCTACTTTCAAGAAACTAGCTTCAATTGCAATCATCTTTGCCGCCCTAAAACTTTTACTTAATTATCCGCCTTTCAGAGAAATAGAAAATTATATCGCAAATAGAAACCCAGCAAGTGCCACCTTAGACAATGGAACTCTGCAGCAAAAATCCAGCACCCCGCCTCCGATAACTCCCAAAAAACCACCTGAGCAAACCTTTGATGTAGTAGTATATGGTGATGAAGTACCGGGGATATGTGCGGCGATATGGGCGAAGAAGACTTTAGGCGCAAAGGGCAAAGTTGCGATCGTGCGATCGAACTACGGAAGAGATCCTTTGGGCGGCTTACTCACCCGCGGCGGTTTAGCTTACATCGATTTAGATAAAATCCCCGGTTGGTATCGCCAACCCTACGCCCAATGTTTTAAGGAATTCTTAGATAAAGCGAATGCGCGCGAATCTTGCTTAGACCCAAAAAGGGCAGATCAAGCTCTCAGGCAAATGCTTTCAGCAGCAAAAGTCAGAGTTATTTCCAACTCAACTCTTACTCCCCACGTCGTAGATAAAAAAATCGAATATGCCGAAGTAACAGGCAGCACCTTAAGAATTAAAGCCAACTCTTTTATTGACGTAACTCAAGACGCGGAATTAGCCAGAAAAGCCGGATTATCTTATTATACAGGATATGAATCTCAAAATATAAAATCAAAAAATGAAACTTTAGCAGTCTCTGTAGTTCCGACAATTACAGGTATAACGATGTCCGAATTCCGCAGCATAGAAGATGAAATTCTCTACAACAGGCCTTTGGTAAAAAAGATTAAAGAAAGCATTATGAAATCTAAAGATCCTGCCAGTACAAAATTCTGGATGAGGAATTTCTGGAGTACGATTTATCAGCCATATACAGACGGCTACGACATCAGAAGTGTAGCCATAGGAGCAGCCTATCACATAGATAGAAATTTGCCCTTTAGTCAAAATAAAGGATTCTTTTTTGATAAAGGCAATGTCTGCGTTTATAACAAAAATGTGCTGTCCTGGAATGGGTTTCTGTTTAAATACCAAGTTGACCAAATCATGAAGATGGAAGCTAACGGCAGAAAACCGACTCCTGAGATGATTAGAGAAATGTCACATCTCCAACACTGGCTACAAAAGAAGTCTGGTAAAGATGTGAGAGTATTTATTCCCGACGAGATTTATATCAGGCAAAGTTTGAACGTTCGCGATGTGGTAGATCCGCTGACGGGGCAGGAGATTATCAAAGGGGGAACAGCAGCGTCCAAGTCGATCGGCAGTTTTTCCTACGATTTCGATATGCGGGGCGGAGTCAAGAATTTATCTACGAGAATTCCGCCGCTACCAGTCTATAATTTCGGCATAGAAAGCGCTTTGGCTAGCAAAGTGAAGAATTTAGCCATTGTCGGGCGATCGTCCGGTTATGTCGGTATGGCTGTATCCGTCGGGCGAATAGCGACGGTGAATATTTATCAAGGACAAGGTGTGGGCGTTGCGGCTGGTTTGGCAAGCAAGTTCGGCGTGCCGCTAAATTCGATTACTTCGGCTGAAACGAAAAAAACTCTGGAGACTTTAACGGGGAAAACGACGTATTTGTCGGGGAGAGATACGAGTTATGGAGTGGATTATAAGGAAGTGAAATAGATATTAAGAGGAATGAACCGCAGAGGGCGCAGAGGGCGCAGAGAGGAGAGGGATGAGAGGGTTTTTTAGGAGAGGATGAGGCGGCGGATTCCTTCTTTTAAAAAGCGGACATTAAAGTTGATGAGAAGGGCTAGAGGATAACCAGTCATTTTGAGGTAAGAGATAACTTGAGCCTCATGGATAGGAAGTAGAGTTTGGACTGACTTTAATTCAACTACGATAGTGTTGGCAACCAGCATATCGTATCTGCCTTCCCCAACCACAACACCTTTATAAGTTACATTTACTGTAGGTTGAGGTTGAAAAGGAATTCCCCGGCGCGAGAGTTCTTCACGCAACGAATTCTCATATACCGCTTCCAAAAACCCCGGCCCCAACTCCTTGTGAACCTCCATCGCCGCGCCAATCACAGCATAAGTCAACTCATTAAGCTCCTCTCCCAACTCTCTTCTCTCCTCTTCTCAAACCAATAATCACAATCATAATCCAAAACCCTCCCCACACTCTTCCCTCTGCGCCCTCTGCGCCCTCTGCGGTTCAAAACTCTTCTCTTAATGGAGTGGATTGTAAAGAGGTGAATAGATATTAAGAGGATTTTACCGCAGAGAACACAGAGAGCGCAGAGAGGGGAGGGATGAAAGGTTTTTTTATGACATCCAAAACCCTCGCAACACTCTTCCCTCTGCGCCCTCTGCGCCCTCTGCGGTTCAAACCTCTTCTCTTCCCCCCGCTGTGGCACAATCTTATATATAAAACCTGCACCCTCTCGCCAATGACCGCAAACCTACCACCCCAATACGACCCCCAAGCCACCGAAGCCAAATGGCAAAAATACTGGGAAGACAACCAAACCTTCAAAGCTGATCCCGAAGCCGGCGGCGAACCTTACTGCGTAGTTATCCCGCCGCCCAACGTCACCGGCAGCCTCCACATGGGACACGCTTTTGAAGAGACGCTGATTGATGTCCTTGTCCGCTATCACCGCATGACTGGACGCAATACCCTGTGGTTGCCGGGAACGGATCATGCTAGCATCGCCGTTCAAACTATTCTCGAAAAGCAACTCAAAGCAGAAGGCAAAACTCGCCACGATTTAGGCAGAGAAAAATTCTTGGAACGGGCCTGGGAGTGGAAAGCGGAATCGGGCAATACTATTACTAATCAATTACGCAGTTTGGGCGTGTCTGTCGATTGGTCGCGTGAACGCTTTACGATGGATGAAGGCTTATCCGCTGCGGTTTTAGAAGCGTTTGTCCGTCTTTATGATGAGGGGCTGATTTATCGCGGCAATTACCTTGTGAATTGGTGTCCGGCGAGTCAGTCGGCTGTGTCGGATTTGGAGGTAGACCAGCAGGAAGTTGAGGGCCATTTGTGGCATTTCCGCTATCCTTTGACGGATGGTTCTGGTTATTTGGAGGTGGCGACGACTCGGCCGGAAACAATGTTGGGCGATACTGCGGTGGCGGTAAATCCACAGGACGATCGCTACAAGCATCTTATCGGTAAAACTGTGACTTTGCCGATCGTCGATCGCGAAATTCCAATCATTGCTGATGAGTTTGTCGATCCGACTTTCGGAACTGGTTGTGTCAAGGTGACTCCCGCCCACGACCCGAATGACTTCGAGATGGGTAAGCGTCACAATTTGCCGTTTATTAACATTATGAATAAGGACGGCACTTTAAATGAAAATGCTGCAGAGTTCCAGGGACAAGACCGATTTGTTGCCCGAAAAAATGTGGTACAGCGCTTAGAAACAGACGGGGTTTTGGTTAAAATAGAAGATTATAAGCATACAGTTCCCTACAGCGAACGCGGCAAAGTCCCGGTCGAACCTTTGATATCTACGCAATGGTTTGTGAAGATAGATCCTCTTTCTCAACGTGCTTTAGAAGCATTAGATAAAAGTAATTCACCAGTATTTGTTCCTGACAGATGGACAAAGGTTTATCGGGATTGGTTGGTGAAGCTTAAGGATTGGTGTATCTCCAGGCAATTGTGGTGGGGACACCAAATCCCAGCTTGGTATGCTGTTAGCGAAACTCACGGCGAAATTACTGATACGACACCTTTTATAGTTGCGAAAACAGAATCTGAAGCTAGGGAAAAAGCAACGGCTAAATTTGGTAATGACGTGCAGTTAGCAAGAGATCCAGACGTATTGGATACTTGGTTTTCGTCCGGGTTGTGGCCTTTCTCAACTTTGGGATGGCCGGATGAAACTAAAGATTTGGAGTTTTACTATCCCACAACTACTTTGGTTACAGGTTTTGATATCATCTTTTTCTGGGTGGCTAGAATGACGATGATGGCGGGACATTTTACTGAAAAGATGCCTTTTGATACTGTTTACATTCACGGTTTGGTGTTGGATGAAAACGGTCAGAAAATGTCTAAGAGTAAAAACAACGGTATCGACCCGCTGCTGTTGATTGGCAAGTACGGTACTGATGCTTTGCGCTACACTTTGGTTAAGGAAGTGGTTGGGGCCGGTCAAAATATTCGCATGGAGTACGAGCGCAAAACTGATGAATCGAAATCAGTGGAAGCTTCCCGGAACTTCACGAATAAGTTGTGGAATGCGGCCAGGTTTGTGATGATGAATTTGGAGGGACAGACTCCGCAGCAATTGGGAAGTCCTTCTGGGGGAGGTGGTTTGGAATTGTGCGATCGCTGGATTCTTTCTCGCTACAATCAAGTTGTGCAGCAAAGCCGCAATTGTTTGGAAAATTACGGGTTGGGGGAAGCGGCTAAGGGACTTTATGAGTTTATTTGGGGCGATTTCTGTGACTGGTATATTGAGTTAGTCAAGTCTCGCTTGCAACAGGATGCTGAACCAAATTCTAAGAATGTGGCACAGCAAACTTTTGCTTTTGTGTTGGAAGGGATTTTGAAACTGCTGCATCCTTTTATGCCGCACATTACTGAGGAAATTTGGCACACTCTGACTCAAACAGGTGATGATCAATGTTTGGCTTTGCAAGCTTATCCTGAAGCTGATATCTCGCTAATTGATGCTGAATTGGAACAGCAGTTTGACTTGTTGTTCGGTACAATTCGCACTATTCGCAATTTGCGGGCAGATTCGGATATCAAACCCAGTGTGAAGGTGACGGCGATTTTGCAAAGCGAAAGCGAGAAAGAACGCCAAATCATCTCAGATGGAGGCGTTTACATTCAGGATTTGGCAAAAGTCGAAAATCTGACAGTTACTGCTAGTGTGGATGCAGATTTGGGACAGACAATTGCTGGGGTTGTCGGTACTGTGCAAGTATTGATTCCTCTGGCTGGGGTGGTGGATTTGGCGGCTTTGCGTGCTAAATTAGAGAAGAAGTTGAGCAAAGTGGAAGCTGAAATTAAGCATACTGCGGCGCGCTTGACTAATCAGAAGTTTGTGGATAAGGCTACTCCTGATGTGGTTCAGGGGGCGAGGGATGCTTTGGCGGAAGCCGAAAAACAGGCCGAGATTTTGCGCGATCGGCTAAAGTTGTTTTAAGAGTTGACAGTTGACGGTTTTTAGTCAATTTGTAGGGTGCGTGAGGGCGAAAAACCTGGGAATCCCAAGGAAAATATTGACTCTCACGCACCGCAGGCGCGATCGGCTATAATCAAATAAGATTTTACAAGGTCTTTCGTTTTTAACTTAACTATTTAGAGATTTTAGTTTGGGATCTCATTATGCTATCAATAATTTATCCTCATATCGAGAAAGTAGCGGGTCAACCCGCACGGTTGCAGCGGATACCCCGCGTGCGGGTTGTTCAGATTGTGATGGATTATTTAGCTTACGGTTGGTCAGTCGAAGAAATGTGCCGCCAGCATCCTTATTTGATGCCGTCGGAGGCTCATGCAGCAATGGCTTATTACTTCGACTTTCAATCTGAAATTGAGCAGGAGATTCGCGCGGAATGGGAGCAGGTACAACAGGAAAAATCTTTGCTTTTACCTTCACCATTTTTCGTGAGAATGCGAGCTAAGGGATTATTGTAAGTGGCAATTTTTCTGTACATGGACGTTCACATTCCCCAAGCAATTACGGAGCAGTTGCGCCGTCGTGGTGTAGATGTTTTGACTGCGATCGAAGATGGTGCGACAGAATTGCCGGATGATGAACTTTTGGAACGTGCCACTCAGCTAGGGAGAGTATTGTTTACTCAAGATATCCGTTTTAGGGCAATGGCTCAAGATTGGCAGCGTCAGGAAAGACAGTTTGCTGGTTTGATATTTGGACATCAGCTAGGCGGTACGATCGGACAATTTGTTAAGGATTTGGAACTCATTACTTTAGCCTCGGAATCTGATGAATGGATGAATGCTGTTGAGTATATTCCTTTTTAGGACGCTCACACTTCCGTGTGAGAAAAATAGTAAAAATTAGGTCAAACAAAAAATACCAATTACTAATTACCCTCATGTTATATTTAGCCCAAGTACAAAATCAGGAAATTTTAGGCGAGATAAGTCTGCAATTGCTGGCTTGCCAAAATTCTGATGATACTTGGGCTATTCTTAGTGAAGAAAGTTTTTTGACATTACCGAAAGATTTTGCTCAAAATCAAATTAACTCTGCAACTAATGTTTTAAATGAAGGGATGCTAGTATTAGCAAATGTTGACGAAAATAGCCAGGTTTTGCATATTCAAGCAGCGACCAACTGGGTGCTACAATTAGTAGAGAAATATTTAACAACAGGCTTTACTCCCGATTTTTTGCAGCAAGAAGCCCAGAAAGCAGAAGATTGGAGGCAATCTCTCACTTTGCAGAGTCAAGAATTGTCTCGCCGCTTGATTGAAGTTGAAGCCCGCCGAGAACAAATTCAAAATTTAGAAGCAAAACTCCAGCAGGAAAAGCAATTGTTGGAAAGTTCGATCGCCCAATTGCAAATTCCGCCCGCTACTCCACTAATTTGACTTAGAATTTGACTTAAATTAACACACCAAACGTAGGGACACGGCACTAGCGCGTCCCCACTAACCTAATATGCAATTTGCTGGACATCATAATAATTTGTAACTTGACAAATACCCCTTACCCGTTGCCGAATCGCCAACAATACGGGCTGCGACTAAAGCACTTTTGACTTCAGCCAAGCGGCGGGGAGACACAGCAGTTTCTGAGAATTGCTAACATAAGCCCGCTTCTGGAAAACATCGTACTGATTGCGTTCGATCGCATTTAAGATTCTGCTGTACAGCATAGTAGCAGCCCAAACAGTCCAGCGGATATCGGGACTGAGCACTTTAATTCCCGGTTCGGCGCTGGCGTATAATTTGCGAGCTCGCTGAATTTGAAACCGCATCAATTCGCGCCAGCGGTTGTCAATGACACCGTTGAATAAATCTTCTTCGGTGTAGTTAAACAAGGCTAAGTCTTCTAAGGGAATGTAAATGCGGCCGCGGCGGGCGTCTTCTCCGACATCGCGCAGAATATTAGTCAACTGCTTGGCAATACCCAGGGCTATCGCTTCTTCTTTGGGAATTCTATTCCCCCAGTGCCAATTCCAGTTAGCAGCGGAGTTCGATTCGCCTACACCCATGACAGACATCGACATCAGCCCTACAGTACCCGCTACTCGATAACAGTAAAGATTGAGCTCTTCAAAAGTTTCGTAGCGGCTGCGGTACAAGTCCATTTGCTGGCCCGCAATCATTTCTCGAAACGGCTGAATGTCGATCGGGAAACGAGACAGCGTATCCACCAACGCTACGTCGTAGTCGTCGTGAGGATGGCCGGCAAACACAGATTCTAGGCGTTTTTCCCACAGATTGAGGGTTTCAGGGGTCGTTGCATCAGAACCCGGCCCGTCTACGAGTTCGTCGGTGCGGCGGCACCAGACGTAAATCGCCCAAATCGCCCGACGCTTGGCTTCGGGCATGAGTTGAGTGCCTAAATAAAAATTTTTGGCATAACTCGCCGTGACTTGGCGGCACAGTTCGTAAGAGTCATCCACAGAGGCCAGAGTTCTCATGCACTGGAGTTTTGACAGTTGCAGCATCCGAGAATAAGAAATTTAAAGATTAGAACTGATTTTCCCCCGTTTAGAAAACGGGAGATTTTTTTACGTCTTTATGAAAAATTCTTAATTTTTCATTGGTTATTGGCCGTTGAAATAGCCTGCGCTGTCAGCTTACCAGAAAGCACGGCACCTTCCATACTCGCAAGATAACGCTGCATTGTATAATCCCCCGTTAGATAGAAATTGCTAATGGGAGTTGTTTGTGTGGGACGGCACTGCTGGCGTCCGGGAGTGGCTTTGTAGACGGAACGTGGGGTTTTGACTACGTGATATTTGAGCAGTTTGGCTGGTTCTGGGATTTGATCGGGAAAGAGTTTTTCTAACTCGACCATTGTGGCTGCGACGATATCTTCGTCAGATTTGCCTATCCAGTCTTTTGCCGGTGCTAAAACCAGTTCCAGCATGGATTTGTCTGGGTTGGCATATTCGCGGCAGGTGTTGCTCATGTCGGCGTAGACGCTCAGCAGGGGCGATCGCGAGAACAGCAAGTGATCGATATCAGTTAATTTGCGATCGAACCACAAGTGTACATTAATGACGGGTACTCCCTCCAAGCCTTCGAGCTGTTTGAAATAATCCATTTCGCCCCAAGGTTTCGGCATCATCAACTTCAGCGGGTCAACCGGCATCGCGGAAACATAAATATCGGCCGTCAGAATTTCTGATTCTGCCCCTTTTACTCCCCGAATCTGGAACCCACGCACCGTGTTGTCATCGTTGAGCAAAAACTCTCCGATGGGTGCATTCAGCCGTACTTCACCACCGCGCTCAGTTATGTAGTCTACCATCGGCTGACACAACCTCTCTGTGGGGGAACCGTCTAAAAAGGCCATTTTCGAGCCGTTTTTCTCTTGCAGGAAGCGGTTGAGGGCTGTCAGCAGTATGGTTGCCGATATTTCGTGGGGGTCAATGAAATTGAGCGCCTTGGACATGGCGATGAATACTTCTTTTTCGACTCTGGGGGGGACGTTTTGCTTTTTCAGCCAGTCGGAAAACGAGTATTTGTCCATTGCTTCGACATAGTTTTGACCCTGAAGCATCGCCGGAATCAAACCTATACCGAAGCGGATTTTTTCGGGCCAGGTGAGCATATCGTTGTTGCTCAAGATGGCTGCGACGCCGTTGAAGGGGGCAGGAAGGTCGGGAAAGTCAAAGCGGGAATAGGTTCCGGGGGTTTCCGGCTGATTGAAAATCATCGAGTGCTCTTTCCATTGCAGCCGGTCTTCAATGTCAAGTTCTTTGAATAATTGGAGCATATTCGGGTATGCACCGAAGAAGATGTGGAGGCCGGTTTCATACCAGTCGCCGTCTGCATCTTTCCAGGCGGCTACTTTGCCGCCGAGTACGTCTCGACTTTCTAGGACTATGGGGGTGTGGCCCGCGTCGGTGAGATATTTAGCGCAGGAAAGTCCTGCTAAGCCTGCTCCGGCGATCGCAACTCGCATTTGATACTACTTGGCCTCTGTGTTCGCTTCGGTTTAATTATACTTTACAACTCGTTACATTTTTTTGGGAAATCTGTAGGGACACGGCTGTGCTTGGAGGTGTCGGCTTAGCCCGAAAGTCCGCCAGGGAATTAATTCCCTGTCTCATAGCGCAAGTCTTCTCCAAGAAGACTAATGAGTTCTTCAGTCCTCTTTTAGAGGACTTTAGCTTTGAGGCAGGGGTTTCAACCCTTGCCGGACTGCGGGTCTGACCTTAAGTGCCCTAGTGCCCTATGCCCTAGGAAACGCAATTAACAGAAATTTAGCAATAATTGCTATCATCAATTATGAGGCAAATTTCAATAAATTAGTTAAATTTATGGTACAAACAATTCAAGCTAGAAATGTCGCACTGAATGATTTGGAAACCCACTTCAAAATAGAGTGGATTGAGGATGACCAATTCTTTCGCGAGTGGCAAGATGATTTGCCAGAAATCAGTGATTATGAAAAACAGCGACTAGACAGAGTGAAAGCAAGTTACAGGAATTTGCTTGCTCGTCCACCAATGCTAGAAAATACAGTCAAAATGGTAGTGCTGTCTCCGCTGTTGGATTTAGCTGATTTTTATCTTGCTCCTTTTCATGTTACTTCAGAAAAATCTGTAGAAATTGTTGACGAAGACGAGGGAGTGATTGTGAGGGGACAGTTGGATGTTTTGGCTTTGTTTCAGGAGTTTTGGGTAGTGGTGATCGAGTCCAAGAAGGCTGCGTTTTCTTTGGAGGTCGGGATTCCGCAGTTACTAGCTTATATGTTAGCTAATCTGAGTGCCGATCGACCTACTTACGGATTGTTAATGAATGGCTCTAGTTTTTTATTTGTCAAGTTAGTTAAGCGGGAAACACCGCAGTACGCTTTTTCTCGCTGGTTTTCTATGTTCAATCCGGGGAATGATTTGTACAGTGTGCTGAGTATTTTGAAGCGCCTCGGTCAGTTGAATGTTGGCAATCTAGTTTAGAAAGCGATCGCACTCTTCTGTGAGGGCGATCGCTCAGAGATGCGGTTGTAATTCGTTTCAATGAAAAATGAAGAATGAACTAATTAGCAGACGGAACAGGCGCTGTTGGTAATTTTTGGCTCGGTACAGGTGCGGTAGAGGGAACAGGCGCTGGCGGTAATTTTTGGCTCGGTACAGGTAAGGAAGTTGGTTGAGGTTGCGGTTGAGGCAGACCAGGAACACGGATATATTTCCAATTACCAGTAAACAATAGGTACATAACACCCGCAAGTACGACACCGCTAACAACAGCAGCAGTAATTTTCCAAACACTGTAGGGACGCTCGCCTTGAACTTCAGCGGTGCGTGCATTAACCATTACTTGATATCGCTGGTTTTTATAGCGATAGGCGCACAGCCACACAGGTAGCAAAATATGCTTAAAAGTGATAGCATTGTAATTAGTAGAAATGCTGTGAACCCGCTGCTCGTCGCCACCAATATTCCTACAAACATCCGAGTGAATAGTACCGGCCATGACATTTTTAGCAGATTCAAATCCTTGATCGAGAGAGACTTGCGATCGCTGCGCTTCAAACCCAGCTAAATAAGATGAATTGTAAGGGCGCAGCGACTCCTTGAGATGCCAAGGTTCTAAGGCATCCAGGCGGGGGCGATCGACTGAAGTTGTGGCCGGAATCAGAATATCATCAAAAGAGCGATCGACTCTGCCAGAAGCAGGCCACCACCTGGTATGTTGCACTTGGCGAGTCTTAGTTTCTGTTTCGCCCTGCGAGTTTTTTTCCGTATAAGTCTCAGTCACGTAGTAGTGTTCTCCGCGAGAACCCTGATAGTAACTAACCGTATAAGTGTCGTAAGTCCAAAATGGCAAATAAACCCCTTGAATTTGCTCTTGTTGCGCTAGGGATTTCAAAGCAGAAGGAGCAAACCAGCGATTGCTGAGCCACTTCTGAATGCTTTCTCTGGCCTGTTTATCAGTAACTTTAAAGGGAACAATTCCCTCTGGATGCACAGTGGGGCTAGCTTTTTCAGGTTGCGTCACAATTGGAGAAGCACAAAATGGGCATTTACCCGCTACTTTCGGCGGTTCAAAAGTAACACTTGCTCCGCAATCATTGCATTTTACTTCAAGGGCTGTTGTTGATAAAGTTGTCAGTGTTGTTTCGTCGAATTGTAGATATTGTTCGTAAGAATTTTCCTTTACCTCTTCAGCAGTTTGGGGAATTGCATCTTCCCAGCCACAGTAAGCACACTTGAGTTTTCCTGCTTGGGGGTTGAACTCTAAATAAGCCCCGCAGGTAGGACAGGGAAAACGTTTAACAGCAGGTTCTGAAGTATTCATAATGGTTAATTGGTGATGTAATTGGTAATTGGTAATCGGGAAAGCATACCAATTGCCAATTACCAATTAACTAAATATGCAAAATTTTAGGCTGCGGCTGGCGGGGGAGGCGGCGGTACAGTCGCCAACACAGATGCTAATTCCGGCACTTGCGATGCTAACTTCCAGCCGTCAAAACCTGCACGCCAAACCATTACCTGATGTGTCAAACCATTTTGCAGAAGTTGATCCAATCCAAAAGGGCCTGATTGTTGACCGTTCTGGGCAATATACCACTGATGTTGTGTTGGCGGGGGAGGTGGCGGCGGAGTTTGCGATGCGGGCGGCTGCATCATATTTGTCATTTGTTGACCTAGTGCCATTCCCATGCCCAATTCTAATGCTTGATTGCCGCCGCTGGGGTTATTTGCTGATGCTTCTATGGCGTTAGCAGCTTGATATTGGGTATATTGCTGCATATTTCCCAAAAGTCCGATCGAGGCTCGTTTGTCGAGTGCTGCTTCAACTTCTGGAGGCATCGAGATATTTTCAATTAATATCTGAGTTAATTCTAACCCGAACTGCTGGATACTTGGCTCTATGGCAACTCGTACCTGTTCGCCCATCTGCGTGTAGTTGGCTGCAAAGTCCAGCAGGGGAACGCGGGAATTGCCAACCCAATTGGCAAAGGCACTGACTATTGTATTGCGGAGTTGATCGGTGATTTCATCTACTTGAAATAGCCCGTCAGTGCTGATTAGTTGTTTTAAGAGTTGTTCTGGATGGGAAACTTTAATGTTGTATGTGCCAAAAGCCCGCATTCGCACTGGGCCGAGTTCTGAATCGCGGATAATTACAGGGTTAGAGGTTCCCCATCTCAGGTTGGTAAATATTTTGGTGTTAAAAAAGTAGACTTCTGCTTTAAAGGGAGAGTTGAAACCGTAGGGCCAACCTTTTAAGGTGCTGAGAATGGGTAAGTTGCGGGTGTACAGTTCGTACATTCCCGGATCGAAGACATCGGCAACTTGGCCTTCGCTGACAAAGACTGCTCTTTGTCCTGGTCGTACAGTTAGTTTAGCACCTTGTTTAATTTCGTTTTGGTGGCGCTCGAATCGATAGGCAATGGTGTCGCTGGTATTGTCCAACCATTCGATGATATCGACAAATTCGCCGCGAATCTTGTCAAAGAGTCCCATAGATTTATTTTGGGTTGTTGTTCGATTTTAGCTTCAAGAGGAGCGATCGATGTTCCCGATCGCCATTGTAAAGTTTTTACGTGCGATCGCGATCGCTGGGGATGGGGGCGATCGCACTTTCAGACAATTCACAATTCCGGTTCAATGCCAGCCGATCGCAACTGAGCGCGCAATTGCTCTAATTCTTGTTGGGCGCGATCGGCTCTTTGCCGCTCTTGTTCTGCTCTTTCAAAACCCGATAATAACAGATTCCCTTCACTATCCCACCAGCGCAACCAAGGTAATTCCACATTTTGATATATAGCCTTTCTCAGAAAGATGAGGTATCATGTTACTGACACTCACTCGTGAGGGTCAAACAGAGAAGATAAGATCAAATTAACTATAATTACATGGTTCAGTAAAGCCTCGCGAAAGCGATACCACACATAATAGCACTTTTTTGACAGCATGATCTGCTTGCCTCACAACACGTTTACTTGTACCCAACTTCATACATTGTTAAAAATGAAAGCTTATTCGATTGATTTTAGGCAAAAAATCCTTGATACTTATCATGCTGAACCCATTTCACAAAAAGCAATAGCTAAGCGTTTTTCTGTAGCCCTGAGTTTCGTACAAAAATTGCTTAAACAATATCGTGAAACAAAAAACATTACTCCGAGAACTGACCGATGTGGAGTCAAAGGCAAACTTAATGCGGATCACCTACTCATCTTGGCGGAATTGATTGAAGCAAATAATGATGCAACTCTTGAAGAACTCCGTCCCAAACTTTATGGGAAAATTGGATTTTCCGTTAGTAGAGCAACAATAGGAAGAATGATAAAACTCTTAAATATTACTGTCAAAAAAAAACTCTCTTCCCTTCAGGCCAAGGCACGGAGCGAGTTCAACTCCTGCGATGTGAGTTCTGGAAAACAATTAAAGAGTAAGGTTTGAAAGACTTAATATTCCTTGACGAATCGGGAGTTAATTTAGCAATGGTTAGGTTATATGCTAGATCTCTAAAAGGTGAAAGAGCCCGGGGGCCAAAACCAACTAAACGTGGCAAAAATGTCTCAATAATTGGAGCAATGTCAGTTAAGGAAATTTTGACATCCGTTAATTTAATAGGCTCAACTGATGCAATTACATTTGAAGCTTTTATCATCAGAAAACTTGTACCCAAACTATGGAAAGGTGCTTGTGTCGTGATGGATAATTGTCCAATTCACTTGGGAGAAGAAGTGAAAAAAGCGATCGAAAAGAAAGGGGCAAAGTTAATATACTTATCACCTTATTCACCAGATTTTTCACCAAGTGAAAATCTGTGGTCAAAACTTAAAATCATTCTCCGTTCTATCAAGACTACTAATTATCAAGAATTAGCCAAAGCCATAGAGTTTGCGTTGGGGCAAGTTACATCGTCAAATATTTTTAACTGGTTTACACACTGCTGTTATTGTACCTCATCTTTTTGAGAAAGGCTATATACCTTGCCAAATTCCCAATTCCACTCCTAACTGTGCGATCGGATAATGACCGCGCTCATTTGCAGCAACTAATTGATACCTATCTTCGATCAGGTGATAGACTTCAACGCTAGCCTTAGTTACTTCATAAATTCCGTAAAAGGCCGGACGGATGACATTTTCATAAATCCAGAATTTACCCGGCTTAGTTTCCTGTTGACCAGATAGCAATAAAGGCGTTCTGTCCCGTTCTTCTGCACCATTGCCCGATACAAACTCTAACACAATTAACGGTGCTACAAATTCTTGCCACATCACATAAGAACGGCGCAATTGACCGTCAATAGTGGGCGGGACATTGGGCACATAAAACCAGTCTGGTGCTTCCGCACCCCGTTCTAGCGGCTCAGTTAATCGCCAATAAATGCCACTGTCTTGACCGATGCAATAGTTACCGTCATCGTGAATTCTTTGCAGAACCGGAGTAATTGAATCTGTTAGCAGGATGCTTTGGGGATGTTCTTGAAAGTTTTTCACAAAAGTGCCGTCTGATTCGGGTAGCTGAGTGTGGTCTGGCCAGCCTGTAGGATTGTTTTCTATATCTAAGGTGAATTTCATAGTTTTATTGAGATTGTAGGTGTTTTTGATAGGGAGAGCAATGGAGGTTTTAACTGAAATTATAACTATTGACGCCAGATATCAGTTATCACCAATTGTTTCAATTAGGAATTTCTTTAATTCGGTATTTTCTTCCTCTAAAAGCCATTCCGATCGCCATTCATTCGGATGGATTTTGCCGTATTTTTCGGGTAAGGTGACGCCGTGATAAGCATAGAGGCTGTATCCGTCAGCAAATTGAATGGCGGGCCCTCCTTTGGCGTGGAGGCGGTGTTCACTGTCGAAGGAGAGGATGCGGGGGCGATCGCACACAATACAAGTATTTTCAAAAGGATAAATCCACCCGCAGTTGGCCACTAGCAACTGAAATGCTCTCCATTTAACGGTATCGCGATCGCCGTTTAATACTGAAATATAGAAATCACTTAACGCGCCGCGAGATATCGATGCAAAAAAAAATTATTGATGTCATTATGTTTGTGTATGGTAAACCAATCGAATTTACGCCTTCTTTCGTGCCATGTATCAAGTACGGTGATTTGTCTGCGAGAATCGAGCGATTTTTCTAAACTTTTAAATGCTGACCCCAGCAGCCAGTTAAAATAGTCTACCAATTGGTTTATAAGAAATCTATATACTTCTCTATTCAGCAGAGAACACAAAAAAAACTCCTCTTTTCTTGTCACAAGTGGAGTCAGCATTTTGGATGTCAGATTATGCCCGAAAACTGCGGTTATTTGCTGTTTTATGTTCCTCGAAGATCGAGATTCTCTGCTGGTTTCAAAAAATGGGATAAAAATGCGATCTAAAGCTGCACGGGGGCTATCGCAGATAACAATCTGCGGCTGTTTATAGCCGAGGGCTGCATAGGCAAATCTTACTGATTGTGTGGCTTTTTGGCTGTCGATTGGCTCTGTGGAGAGTGCAATTTTTCGCCACTTTTCTCGATAAACTGGAATCAGGACTTGTTGTTGCGGGGTCAGTTGTTCGATCATCGTTTTCCTCTAAGTCTGCAAACAATATTTGTCAATAAGTAATCCTGTCTGCACCGACGCACGATCGTACTTTAATACTTTGCATAACTCTTGCCTCCTTAAGTTTGTAGTGAAAATTAATCTTGTTCAGTTCTCGACGCATCTATGCCAAAGAAACCGGGTTTTTTACCGAATATGTGGGTGAGTGCGAAAGATTTTCGTAAAAAACCCGGTTTCTGACCAGCCGTGCGTAATTCCTACTTGTAATAACCTCAATCTTCATCCCACTTATCTTTAACTGCTTTGCCTTTTAGATTGAGAAACTTAACTGACTACAATACTTATAATCCGGGCATTCAGGCTACCTCTATGTTAATGATAGGATAACTTTTGCTCTCCATTCTAACTGATATCTTGCACCCTTCTCAAGTAGCCCTTTATGAACAGGCAAGATGCCTGTTCCACAAGAACATTGAATTTTTGTGGAACAGGCATCTTGCCTGTTCTTGAGAATGGTGCAAGATATGGGTTCTAATTAATTTGCTCCTCGGTTGCTGCGCCAAACCGTATGCAAAAAAGGTCGATCGCACCCAGCCAACCCCAGCAACCTGAACCGCAGGTGAGGCAATCCCCCTGCAGCCCCCGCTTCTCGACGCGGTACAATAAGTGCAATCATACTTAACGCTTATATTGAAAAAGTTACACACAACGCCACAGGAGACAACTGACGCATGGGTAAAGTAGTTGGCATTGACCTCGGAACAACAAACTCAGTAGTAGCCGTCATGGAAGGCGGCAAACCGGTTGTGATTGCCAATGCAGAAGGGATGCGGACAACTCCCTCGGTAGTCGCTTTCACAAAGGAAGGAGAACGCCTTGTGGGACAGATGGCCAGACGCCAGACTGTTCTCAACCCGCAAAACACCTTTTACGCCGTCAAGCGGTACATCGGACGCAAATATACCGAACTGACTCCAGAATCAAAGCGCGTCCCTTACACAACTCGCCGCGACGAAAACGGGAACATTAAAATCAAGTGTCCCCGCCTGAAAAAAGATTTTGCCCCAGAGGAAATTTCGGCGATGGTTTTGCGGAAACTGGCCGATGAAGCCAGCCGCTATCTGGGACAAGAGGTAACGGGGGCTGTAATTACTGTTCCCGCTTATTTCAACGACTCGCAGCGGCAGGCGACGCGGGATGCTGGACGAATTGCCGGACTTGAAGTCAAACGGATTTTAAATGAGCCGACAGCGGCTTCTTTGGCTTACGGTTTGGAGAGGCGAGAAAGTCAAACTATTTTAGTGTTTGATTTGGGCGGCGGTACTTTTGATGTGTCGATTTTAGACGTGGGAGATGGAGTATTTGAAGTTAAAGCAACTAGCGGCGATACTCAATTGGGCGGCAATGATTTTGACTCCAAAATTGTTGATTGGTTGGCAGAACAATTCTTAGAAAAAGAAGGAATTGATTTGCGTCGAAATCGGCAAGCTTTGCAGCGCTTGATCGAAGCTGCAGAAAAAGCCAAGATTGAGCTGTCGGGAGTCGGTGTCACCGAGATTAATTTGCCGTTTATTGATGCGAATGAAGATGGGCCTTTGCATCTGGAAACGCGGCTGACTCGCGGTCAATTTGAGGGGCTGTGCACAGATTTGGTGCAGCGGCTGCGGCGTCCGGTGAAACAAGCTTTGGCTGATGCAAGTTTGAGTCCTTCTCGCATTGATGAAGTTGTGCTAGTCGGCGGTTCGACTCGCATTCCTTTGGTGCAGGAAGTTGTTCGCAACTTGATCGATCGAGAGCCAAATCAAAATGTGAACCCCGATGAAGTTGTGGCGGTGGGAGCGGCAATTCAAGCAGGTATTTTGGGTGGGGATGTCCGCGATGTGCTGCTGTTGGATGTGACGCCGCTGTCGCTGGGTTTGGAAACTATCGGCGGGGTGATGAAAAAACTGATTCCTCGGAATACTACTATTCCCGTCAGGCGATCGGACATTTTTTCGACTGCTGAAAACAACCAAACTGTGGTAGAGATTCACGTGATCCAAGGGGAACGGGAATTAGGCCGGGATAATAAGTCTTTGGGACGGTTTAAACTAACTGGAATTCCGCCGGCACCGCGAGGAATTCCGCAGGTGCAAGTAGCTTTTGATATTGATGCTAACGGGATGCTGTTAGTGACTGCTTTGGACAAAACTACCGGCAGGGAACAAAGCATTACTGTGCAAGGTGCTTCGACGCTGACTCAGCAGGAAGTGAATCAAATGATTCGCGATGCGGAACAGTTTGCTCAAGCTGATAAATTGCAGCGGGAAAGGGTAGAAAAACGCAATCGCGCTGAAGCTTTAGCTTATCAAGCGGAGCGGCAGTTGCGAGAGGTGGCGCTCGATCGCGGAATGCAGTTTGCTCAAAGAAGCCGCCAGCGAATTGAAACTTTAATTCGGGAATTGCGAGACAGTTTGGAACGCAATGATGAGCGGGGAGTTGACCAAGTTGGTTCGGATTTGCAAGATGCTCTTTACGATTTGAGCCGGGAAGTTTCCGCATTTGCGATGGATGACGATGATGACGATTTCTTTGAGTCTGTGAAGCGGACTTTTACAGGCGACAGTACCAAGCGGCGTAGCGATGACAGCAGCTATTATCAAAATCCTAAACCGTACAGGCGATCGACTGTCGATCCAATTCCAGATCGCCCCTACGATCGTATGAACGATCGTATGGGCGATCGTATGGGCGATCGTATGGGCGATCGTATGGGCGATCGTAGAAGCAGTGCTAATCGCCCCACTCGCCCTTATCAAAATCAAAGCGACGATTGGGATGATGACGACGATTGGCTCTAATTAGTGGTTAGTCATTAGTCCCTAGTCATTAGTCCCTAGTTTGAAGCAGGGAAGCAGGATGACTAATGACTAATGACTAATAATTAATAACTAATGACTAATAACTAATGACTAATGACTAATTATGCAGAATTTTCGCAATTACTATCTAATTTTGGGAGTGCCCAAAGATGCCACGGCTGATGAGATAAAAAAAGCCTATCGACGGCTAGCCAGACAGTTGCACCCTGACGTAAATCCAGGGGATCAATCTGCTGAAGATAGGTTTAAGGATATTAATGAAGCTTATGATATTCTTTCCGATATCGAGAAGCGCGCTCAATACGATCAGTTTAGTAAATTCTGGAAACAAAAGGGATTTCAAGGAAAGCAAGGGGTGCGACTTCCCAATTTCAAAACTTGGGGAAACACTAAAACTACCCGGAAAAAACCGACCGAAGATGTCGATTTTAGTGATTACTCGGATTTTAATAAATTTCTCGACCAAGTGCTCGGAAGGCGCCGGGAAGTGAGGATGGCGACAGCGAATGATGCACCGGGAGTAGCCTCCTCTGAACCGTGGAGTACGGCTTCTAAGAAAACGAGTTATGTTGCTAATTCTCGCCCACCTAGAAGGGATTTTGACGATCGCGAAATGCGACGGGAAACAGTTGATCGCGAAATGCGACGAGAAACAGTCGATCGCGAAATGCGACGGGAAATTAGGGAAACAGTCGATCGCGAAACGAGAAGAGACATTGAGGCCAGGCTAACTCTGCCTTTGGAAAGGGCTTATTCGGGTGGTACCGAGCGAATTCGTTTGGAAGATGGGCGAGCGATCGAGGTAACTCTGCCTGCTGCTATGGTATCAGGCCAGCGGATTCGCTTGCGAAATCAAGGTATGGGCGGCGGAGATTTATATTTGAAAATCACAGTTTCTCCCCATCCATTTTTTCGATTGGAAATGTCGGATATTTGCTGCGAATTGCCACTGACTCCCAGCGAAGCGGTGTTGGGTGGAGATATTGAAGTGCCGACACTGGATGGCCTGGTAAAGATGAAATTGCCACCTGGAGTAACGTCTGGAAAGCGATTGCGGCTGGCTAACAAAGGCTATCCGACCGGAAATGGCGATCGGGGCGATCAGCTAGTAGAAATTCAGGTGTTAATCCCCAAGGAAATTAGCGAGGAGGAACGGGAATTGTACGAAAAATTGCTGCAGATAGAAATTTTTAAACCGCGTCAAAATTTGTCGGTTTAATTCTGTAGCGTGCAATGCACACCAAAAGTTTGGTTGCTATAATCTAGTAGGGTGCGCCTCCCGCACCTGAAGACTTAACTATTACAAATTTACCATTACCAATATGTTCACATTCATCAATCCTAAAACTGATTTTGCTTTCAAAAAAATATTCGGTTCTGAAAATAGCAAAGACATTCTCAAGAGTTTTTTGAATGCCTTGCTGTATGACAGTCAGCCCACCATCGAAAGTTTGCAAATCCTCGATCCTCATTCACTACCGCTAATTCGAGGTCTTAAGGATACTTACGTCGATATTAGAGCTCAGTTAAATGACGGCACAAATGTAATTATCGAGATGCAGGTTTTGAACGTAGAGGCTTTTGAAAAGCGGATTTTGTACAATGCAGCCAAAGCTTATTCAACGCAATTAGAAACAGCAGAACAATATGTAATGTTGAATCCAGTGATTGCCTTGACCATCACTGATTTTGAGATGTTTGAGGATTTTAGGAAAGTAATTTCGCGGTTTGTCCTGAAAGAAAGAGAGTTCTTGAGCGATTATCCTATTTTCGATTTTGAATTGGTTTTTGTTGAGTTACCCAAGTTCCAAAAAAGTTTGAACGAGTTAGAAACATTAACCGATAAGTGGATTTATTTTCTCAAAACTGCTAGGGAATTAAACGCAGTACCTGCAACAATGGAAGAGGTGCCAGAGATTAGTCAAGCATTTGCAATAGCGACTAAAGCTAATTTGAGCTATGACGAATTAAGCGAGTTGCAAAAACAGGAAATTTACATCCAAGACCGTCGGGGAGCAATCACTAAAGCCGTCAGCATAGCAACAGAAAAAGGCAGACAAGAAGGAATTAAGGAAGGACAAATAGCACTGATTATTCGTCTATTGGAACGTCGTGTAGGTGCTGTTACTCCCGAAGTTCAAACTCAAATCGGGGAATTGTCGATCGACCAATTGGAAAACTTAGGAGAAGCCTTGTTAAATTTTAACGACATATCAGATTTAACAGCTTGGCTGCAAACACAAGATTTACCCGCAGAATAGCCGTTAGCGGAGCCCTCGAAGAGGCTCGCACTTTCAGCAATCCAGGATTGCATAAGTAAAATTACTGTTGTGATTATTCCTGAACTAGCAGAGAATTAACAATAAGGTAATTTTCCCACAATCAGGAGCAGTCTGCCGCCATGACTCAAATGCCCCCTCAATGCACCAGTCTGCAAGAGCAAGTTGATTCTTTAGTGCAACTGCTGCGTCAGGAATCGTCTTTGCGACAACAAGATATCACGGCGGTACAAGCTTCTCTGAAAAAGGCAATTTCTCCTGAGTTTGAGATTGTGTTTGCCGGCGCTTTCAGTGCGGGAAAATCGATGCTAATTAATGCTTTGCTGGAGCGAGAATTGCTCTACAGTGCTGAAGGACACGCGACAGGTACGGAATGTTATATCGCCTTTGCTGAGCCGGAAAAAGAGCGCGTTGTTCTCACTTTTTTGAGCGAGTTTGAGATTAGCCAGCAAGCTTCTGTGCTTTGCCATCAGCTAGGTTTAGCTACTGAAGTTAATATTAATCAAACAGATGTAGTGTCGCTGTTGTCTCAGGGATGTAACATAATTATTGAAACGGAAGGCGGCGAAAATAAATCCGAGGTAGCCAAAAAAGCTAAGGCTTTAATGCTGCTTTTAGAAGGTTTTGAGGCAAATCGCGATCGCATCCAAACTCTCGAAAACGCTACCTACTCGATGGAACAGTTTAACTTTTCCAATCTCAAGGAAGCTGCTAGTTATGCGCGTCGCGGTAGTAACAGTGCTGTACTCAAGCGAGTTGAATATTACTGTTATCATCCGCTGCTGCAAGATGGCAATATTATTATCGATACGCCGGGAATTGATGCACCGGTGCAGCGGGATGCAGAATTGACTTATGATAAGATTGAAAGCCCCGATACTTCGGCGGTTGTCTGCGTTTTGAAAGCGGCTTCGTCTGGGGAAATGACGACGGAAGAAACCGAGTTGATGGAAAAAACACGGGGAAATCCGGGAATTCGCGATCGACTTTTTTACATTTTTAACCGCATTGATGAAACTTGGTACAACACTCAACTGCGACAGCGCTTAGAAAATCTGATTAATTCCGACTTTCGCGATACTGCGAGAGTTTACAAAACTAGCGGATTGTTGGGATTTTACGGGAGTTTGATTCGAGGGACAACAGGGCGCGATCGCTTTGGTTTAAATACAATCTTTGCCACCAGTCAAGGGCGAGGTTCTGTAGATAATAAATTAGATTCAGAATTCCTCAGTAATAGTGAAGAAACTCCGCAATTTGTTAGTGAATTTAATCGCTATTGTGCGAATTCCGGCAAGCTGTCTCCGAGCAAATTTCGCATTTCCGTTAACAGCTACGAAACACCCAATGAAAATTACGTGCGGATTCTTGCAGAACAAGGACAACCATTAATTACTCAATTAATTCAAGATAGCGGGATCGAAGATTTTCGCACAGCCATCACCCGTTACCTCACCGAAGAAAAACGCCCGCAACTGTTTAAAAATCTCGCTGACGATTTAGAAGACTTGTGCATTCAACTGCGGAAACATTACCAAACAATTCAGCGGAATTTGGACAGCCAGCCCCGCGAAATTGAAGCGATGAAAGCACAGGAACTTTTGCGACTAAATCAAGAGTTGCAGCAAGTCGGACAGGATTTTCGGGAACATATCGCGGAAGAAGTCAATGAAATGATTATGAACAGATGCGATATTTTCGATATAGACTTTCGGCAATTGCAATCTCGGATGATCCGCCGCTTGGATGAATTGTTAGATGGATTTTCTGTTGAGGCGGCTTACGGACGCACTTTACGCAATCATCCCCGCAATGCTACAGCACCTTTAATTGCTGTTTTAGTTGAAGCACTTTATTATTTAGCGAATCAGTTGGAAGATATTTTAGTAGAGGCTACTAAGTCACTGGTTGATAATTATTTCCAGTATTTGAAAGACAGCGTTCGCAAGTCTGAATACTATCGATTACTCTATCGGTTGTTGGGGAATGATGGGGGCATTGAACAGCAGTTAGAGGAGTTATCAAAGCGGGTTTCTGATGCTTTGGTAAATGCGGCTGGGGTGGAGTGCGATCGCTACGTGCGAGAAAGTCCCCGTTTTTACGACGAAGGCACATTTTCGATTTATCAATTCCGGGAAACATTGCAGCAAACTTCTCAAGGTTTCGACTGCGAAAACATGGTGGACGCCCAACCTGCAATTCGGCAATTATTGCGGCTAGATTTTGAGCCAAAAGTATCTAGAACTATTCGGCAAACTTTCCGCCAAACTGTCAACCAAACCCTGAAAGAGCATTTGTTGCCGCTGGCGCAAAAGCAAGCTGATGATATTTTGCAGAAATACAGTCAAGCCCGCGATTATTTGGAGCAAACTTTGGCACAGGAAGCGGAGGAAAAGATTGCTGGAAACCTGCGGCGGCAAGCTGAGAATGAAGAAAAGATCAAAGAGTACGATCGGGCGGTTTCTGGGATTAATAGTTGTTTGCAGGCGATGAAGCTGCACGAGCATTTGTTGCCTGTAATTGGGCAAAATGATAGCGTTGCGGTGGATGGTGAATGATTGCAATTTTGGTGCTCGGAATTACGGCGATTGGAAATCGCGGCTACACAGACAAAACCCGCCTTCGCGGGTTGAAAACATTCTTAGTCGGCGTCCTGCGGACATCGTTTGTATAGCCGCGAATTCTATTCGCCGCGATTCTTGCCAAAAATGAGGCGATACCCGATAATCGTTAATAGAGTCTTTTGAAAAAATAAACCATCAATATGCAAGAACATATTTTTCTAGAAAATTACGGAAATGATGATGTTTTTTCCTTTGAATCTAAGATATTTAAAGTAGGTAGGCTTAGAGCAGAAATGAGCCAGTCATTTTTGCCTCGGCTAGAATCTGCACTTCAGGAGTTATGTAAGACTCCAGGATTACAAATAAATACCAGTAAATATAATCCGCAGAGTAGATATAGCTTCCAACAACAATGGTTTCGTGACGGGATAGACTGTGAAGCCTTAAAAATAGGGGCTAAAGGTTGGCAAAAAGGTAAAGTTAAAATCAGAGTCATTGTAGAATTTTGCCCCGACGAACCAGAAGTCGAAGAAACACCAGAAAACAACGAATCAGAAACTAGCAAACCCGAATCCCCCCTCGATGATTTGCGTCGCCAACTTCTCAATCAAGAAAACTCACCCAGCTAGTCCATCAAACATCCCCGTTCATTCGCGTTCATCTGCGGTTAAAAATCATCATGTCTAAAACCCCCAGAATCCCCATTCCTCCAGAAGTCAGAAAATATGTATTCGATCGCAATAAATACCAATGCCAAAGCTGCGGCCAAACCAAACTAGAAACCCAACTGACGATCGATCATATCATCCCCCTAGCGCGCGGCGGCAGCAACGACATCAGCAACTTGCAAACCCTCTGCGGCACCTGCAACCAAAAGAAAACCGACAAACTAGACCCCCGCTTCAGGCGACACTTTGACCTGTGATATTTAACAGTATAATAAAATCAGCATTATTCATCTCTCTCTTCTCTTCCTCTGCGTCCTCTGTGCCCTCTGTGGTAAAAAAATCCTACCATCGATAATACCGATAAGGATCGTCCCCATTCTCAAAATCCGTTCTGTAATCCCAGTGATAAAACTCGCGACTCGAACCGTTAAACACAGATCCATCCGCCTTAAAACTCGCCCCTAAATTCGCCAAAATCTGAGCATTTGCTCTGGTTTGCCGCCAGCGAGTAAAACGCAAATAAGTCTTAGTATCAGCATTCAAACTGTCCGGTTCAATCTGAGAAAAAATCGCCACACCCTTGCCAACTTTTACCCGACTTAACAAACCGTCAGCGCCGACTTCTCCCCCAGACTTAATCAACCAAGTATCATAAAAAGAGCGCGATCGCAAATCTGAAGCGCTAACCCCCTTCACCTCATCCCAACTCGGAACCGCCAGCGAACCCCCAAAATCCTGCGCTTGCTGCAAACTCACGCCCAAACCCGCAGCAGGCACTTGACGCGGCAAGAAAAACGCCTTCCCGCCAGCATTCAAATAACCGCGCAAAGCTGCATCTTTCAGATTCACTTCTCTCCCCACAATCACCAAACCAACATCATTAGAAAGCGAACTAGCGCGCTGATAAATTACCCCCAAACTGTCCAACTTTTGGGCATCTCCATCTCCCCCTATTAAAACCACTTTATCCGGCTTTCCAAGTACCGGAGAATTCATGCCGTAACTCACAATTTGTTGCACTAACTGCGCCGCCCCAGCATCTACAGAATAATGGTCTTCCAAATCCAACTCGTTTAAAATCAACCGCCCTTTTCCGTAATCCAATTCCATCAGCGGCGAATAAGCTAAATCAAACTCAGATTCCAAAATGGGGCGCCAACCGCTGCGGTGCGGCTTCTCAATTGAAGCGCTACTGACACCGCCACGATTTCCCCAACGCCAGCCGTACCAAGGTTTATTTGCCGGACTCAAATTAGGGCCAGTTTGGATCGTATCTGGATAAGCTTCAAGCAGTGTGCTTTCCCCCACCCAATCCCGCAAATCTTCACTGTCTAAGCCCCTAATTGCCGGATGGTTGCTATCAACTGGATAAGCGCGGCGGCTGACGTGGGCAGCAACTCGGAAACCCGTATTTTTCAGCCATTGCCTGCGCTGAGGAAACACAATTGCTTTGCCGCCGTTTCGCACAAAACTTTCTACACTTCCCGGCGAATTTTCCCCGCTAGAAAATGCTTCTCTACCGATAATTAATAGCGAGGAAACTTGCGAACCATTCCACGGTACAAGCTGATAACCTAGTTGTTTTAACATGGCCGAGGTTTTGCCCGCTGGATCAAAAATTGTCACCGAATCTTTGATGTTAGATTGTTTGGGAAAAACGCGGAAAGCAAATGTATCAGAATGCGATCGCTCGCCCACCCGTGCCGTCAAGCGAATTTCGCCATCAGCCTTGCTAGAAACGGTATTTGGCAATTTTACCTCTATTGGGAAAAACAGCGTTCCTGCCGCCTCAATCATCCCTTTCCCCTCGCCTTTTTTTACTTCTTTCCCTCCCACCAAAACTCGCCACTTAAACGAAAATTCTTGCGGCGCCCGCGTATCGTTAATTAACACTACTTGCTTGGCCACTTTTCCGCCCACAAATAAATTGTGATCTTTCGCAGTAAAAACCGGGCTAGCACCAGCAATCCAAGCCAAAGTCGAGCTATTATTCTTCATAATTGCCTCGCCCCCAGGATGAACAGTGTAAGCTTCGGGCTGCAAATAATTCAAAAGATTATTCGAGACTTGCTTCAAATAAACTCCCCGGCGACCCGGTTGAAATTCCCCAATATCCACCTTTTTTCTGCCTGCTTCGGAAACTTCCCAACCGTGCCCGTCATTCCAAGGAATCATTCCCCCAGACATTCCCCAAGTCCGCCAACTCCGCCAAGTATTTGTACTGAATAACTGCTGCAACTTTTGAAAAGCTGGGGCAAAATCTAACTCTTTTTTTAAATGCCAGTTTTGATACTCCTGACCCTGGACAAACTGCTCGCGAATTTTAGATTTATAAGCGGCTGTTTCCAACTCGTAAGCCTGCTTACCAAAATAAATGACCGCAAACTCAGTCATCCAAGGTTCGCTGAGAATCACCTGACCAAAACCGTTGCGGTTCCGCATCATTGTAGTGAACAGCGGCGTCCCAAACTCGACTACGATGTAGGGCATTTCCCCGGTTTTGCTCCACTCAGAAATCCACTCTTCTCGTTCTTGCAAGGGAATCATATTTAAATAAGAATTCAGCGCATAAACATCGCCGAAGTGGGCGCCTTGGTGTACCATCACAGGTCTGGTGGGGTCAGCGGATTTAATCGCAGCTATAGCGTCATTACCTAGGGGAGTGTTGACCCGCAAACGCGGGTTGTCCCAGGGACTGAGAGTTCCTTCTACTTTTCTTTTGCCGATCCGACGGGGATTTTGGTCGTCAGCGTGGCCGAAAAAATTAGGACTTGTCGCCCACATTAATACTGATGGATGATTGCGGTAGCGGCGCATTTCAGTCACCATTCGGTCTTTCCAGCGGTTGTTCCACAGGGGGTTCTTCCACTTACCGTTCCAAGCGATAGGACTAATGTCTAAAGCGGGAGCCATAATGGGAAAACCTTTGAGGTCTGCTCTTTCGGAAAACAATTCTCGGAAGTGCCACCTACCGCGTTCGTCGTGGTCCCAAGGCCACATTTCTGTTATGTTAAAACCTGCTTTTACGTAGCCATCAATTAGGCTATCAGCAACTTCTAATGTGCCGCCTTGCCAAGTATCGGAGTGCAAGATTGGTCGCAACCGAAATTCTGTTCCGTTTAAGAAAAATTTGCGCCCTTCTATCCAAAATTCGCGGAAGCCAAAAGGTTGGTAGTATTGCGTGTCAATGCCGCGACCTTTTACTTCTAATTGCAGGGTGTAAAGGTTGGGTTGCCCGACATCCCAAAGACGGGGATTTGGCCAATTCCACTGAACTTGGACGGTTTGAATTGGTTTAGCTTGAACCTTGGCATTTGCGGTGAATTTTTGTTGGACTTTGCCTGTTTCGTCGAGCATTTGCGCGATTAATTGAACTTGACCATTTTGGGCAACGTCTTTGAGTTCTACATCTAATTTAACTTGCTTTTTTCGGGTGGAAGTTTGGACGAATACGTCGCTAATTAGCGGGCCTGGGGGAAGGCTCAGAAGCCGTACTTCGCCGATGATTCCCCGCGATTGCAAGTTAGATTTTTCTGTGTAGATTTCTGTGGGGCCCATGATTACGGCTTTTTCCTTTTCATCGGATACTGCCACCACTAAAATAGATATGGTGTTTTGACCTGGTTTGGCTGCTTTGGTAATTTCAATAGTGCCGTAGGGCCAGGGGATTTGACCGCAGTTAATGCCGTTGACAAAGATGACTGCATCGGTGCTGACTCTGGCTAAGTCGAGAAAAATTCGGCGGTTTGTCCAGTCGCCGGGAAGGTCTATATTTCTCTGATACCAAGCTTTTGATAGTTGTTTACTGTTGAAGTTTTCCCAATCTTTGCCGCTGCCGCGAGTGATGATTCCTGGTACGGATTCGTTGTTTTCTTTTTGCCAGTCTCCCGGCACCGAAATGGAACCCCAATTTGGGGAGACGGGGGGGTTTTGGGGGTTGCCAACTGCGGGGACAAATTGCCAAGTTCCGTTGAGATAGATTTGGGAGCGTTTGTTGTCGATCGCCCCGGCGGCCGCGATGGTAAGATTGGGGAAGCCGATCGATATCGCTGAGCTGCTGGCGAAGTTGGGATTTTGAAGCGCGTAACCGACAAATCCAAAGAGGGTGGCGGCTGCGAAAAATAATCCGATAATTTTGGCCAGCTTGTGATTCACTCGCTTATTGCTCCCAGAAATTAGATAATCTAATTTGTCCCTGGATCTATGATAGCAGTTGATTCAGCAGAAATCCCCATGCCAATCTGTCTCTGGGAAGATGGCACAGAGCAGACA
Source organism: Microcoleus sp. K1-B1 (assembly GCF_036704705.1). Taxonomy (NCBI): domain Bacteria; kingdom Bacillati; phylum Cyanobacteriota; class Cyanophyceae; order Oscillatoriales; family Microcoleaceae; genus Microcoleus; species Microcoleus sp. K1-B1. Next base: position 41,608 of record NZ_JAUBSH010000037.1, read on the forward strand.
AATGTGGTTTTGTATAGAAAAAATAAATACTTAGTTTTAACTAAGTTTTAAAAAGTTGTTTAATCGACATAAGCAATAGTGCGATCGCGCCATCGCTACAGGTCAAAAAAAATGAGTCAGTTTGAGGTCTTGCCCTTACCCATTAAATCTTACAGTATTGCTACATTTAGTGCCGGCACGGCTTTACTGCTAACAACTCTGTTACTGTTTTCCTTCCAAGCAGTTCCTGCAATCTTACTTTTTGCCGCTGCGGTTATCGCTTGGTATGCTGGCTTAAAGTCCGCCGAAAAAAAACTAGAAATAGAACGTAATATTATTGCCAAAGTAATTGACACGACGGCTTGCTTGATTGTAGTTCTCGACAGCCAAGGACGGATTGTCCGCTTTAACCAAGCTTGCGAAAAAACTACAGGCTACTCGACAGCCGAAGTAATCAATAAATATCTTTGGGATTTGTTTTTAATTCCAGAAGAAACAGAGCCAGTTAAAACTGTTTTTACCAAGCTCAAGGTCGAAAACTTTAACAGCGAATATCAAAACTATTGGCGCACTAAAAATGGGGAGAAGCGCTTAATTTCTTGGTCGAATACTGTGACCATAGATGGTGATGGCTTGGTGGAATATGTGATAGGAACTGGTATTGATATTACCGATCGCAAAGAAGCAGAAATAGCCCTGGCATTATCCTACACCAACCTAGAAAGCCGCGTCAAACAGCGGACAGCAGAACTGACATTAGCTAAAGAAGCGCTACAAGCTCAAGAAGAACGATTTCGCTGTTTAAGTTCCTGTTCACCTGTCGGGATTTTTATCGCAGATTTTGAGGGGCGCTACACCTATGCAAACCCGCGCTGTCAGGCTATTTGTGGCTTGAGTTTGACAGAACTTTTAGGAGACGGTTGGGAGAAGTGCATTCACCCGGAAGATCGCGATCGCGTATTGAGCCGATGGCTGGATTATACTCGGCAAGGTGGGGAATATGCGATCGAGTATCGCCTGCAAACACCAGATGGGATTGTGCGCTGGATTAACGTTTGTTCCTCGCCGATGTTCTCCGACTCCGGCGAACTCATCGGATATGTGGGTACGGTGAGAGATGTTACCGAAAGACAACAAGCGCAAGCAGCTTTGGCAAACAGCGAACAGCAACTGAGAACGCTGCTAGAAAATACGCCAGATATAATTATCCGCACGGACAAAGAACTGCGTTTTATTTATGTCAATCAAGCCGTTGAAAGAAGCCAAGGAAAACCAGTTTCATTCTTCCTAGGTAAAACCAGTCAAGAAATAGGAATGCCGCCGGAAGTGTGCCAGATGTGGGATGAAGCCCTGCACAAAGTGTTAGAAACAGGTCAAGAAGAAATTGTCGAATTTCAGGCTTTCTCAATCAACGGCATCCGAAGTTATCAATCCCGCGTAGTTCCCGAATTTGACAAAAACGGCGTACCAGAATCTGCCTTAATTGTCGCCCGCGATATCACAGAAATAAAACTTGCGGAAACTCAAAGATTGCAGTTAACAATCGAGCAAACAGCGAGGGAAAAAGCGGAAATAGAACAGCAGCGCTCGGCATTTTTAGCAGAAGTCAGCAAAATGCTGGCTGCTGCGTTTGACGGGGAAACGGTGCTGCAAAAGGTAGCAGAATTAGCAATAAATTCGATCGCCGACGGGTGCTGCATTCATTTGACCGAAAGCGACTCAAAAGTGCGTCTAGTCGCTGTGGCTCACGCAGAACCCTCTATAGTTGAGACTATTAATAACTTCAGCATCCGCAGTTTGATCGCCGAAAATGCTGTTAACGGCTATCCGCTGGTAATCTGCAGCGGAAAATCCGAACTAATTGCCGAAGTGGATGAGGAGATTTTAGCAGCAGGAGCCGAAAATGCAGCAGAATTGGAAATATTGCGATCGCTCAATATCGGATCTCACGCTTGCGTACCGCTGAGAGCTCGCGGGCGGGTAATGGGTTCCATCACTTGCTTTACCTCAAAGTTTGGCCGCCGCTACAGTGCAGAAGACATGGCAATGCTAGAAGATTTAGCATACCGCGTGGCGATCGCCCTCGACAACGCCAGACTTTACGCAGAAGCGCAGCAAGCACTATCTCAAACATCGCAATCCTTTGCCTTAATTGACTCGCTGTTAGAAGCATCTCCCCTAGCGATTTGCTTTATGGATAGCGAAATGCGCTTCATCCGTATCAATCAAGTATTAGCAGAACTCAACGGTTTGCCGATAGAACAGCATCTCGGCCAAGACTTCCGGCAATTGTTGCCCGAACATGCAGCCAAATTTGCGCCAATAATTCAGCAAGTTTTAGAAATCGGTCAGCCTGTTTTAAACTTAGAAATGAGCGGCGAACCTGATGGGAAACCGGGATATTTCGGTTACTGGCTCGCCAACTACTACCCAGTGAAAAATGAAAGAGAAGAAATAATCGGAGTCGGCTTAATTATCACAGATATTACCGCAGCCAAACAAACAGAATTAGCTTTGCGGGAAAGCGAAATGCGCTTCCGCAGTGTGGTAGAATCTAACATGATCGGCATCGGTTTCTGGGATGGCAACGGCGAAGTTACGGACGCTAACGACGCCTTGCTGGAAATGATCGGATATACGAGGGAAGACTTAGTTTCGGGACAAATCCGGTGGCTCGAACTCACGGCACCGGAATATGTAGAACTCGATCGCATCGCCCTCGCGCAAGTCGAAGCCGAAGGAAGTTGCGCGCCTTTTGAAAAAGAATATCTCCGCAAAGACGGCACGCGCTTCCCAGTTTTAGTCGGTGGCGGAAACTTCAAAGGATGCAAAGACAAAGGATCATTCTTCGTACTAGATATCACCGATCGCAAACAAGCCCAAAACCAACTTCGAGAAAACGAAATACGCATTCGTCGCCAACTAGCAGAACTCGACTTAGTTTACAAAACCACACCAGTCGGGCTGTGCTTTGTCGATACCAATTTGCGCTACATCCGCCTGAACGAATGCCTCGCTGCGATCAACGGTCGATCGATCGCAGAGCACATCGGGCGCACCGTTAGAGAAGTAATTCCCGAAATGGCAGATATGGTAGAGCGAATTTACCGCCAAGTGCTGGGGACACAAACCCCCGTGCTCGACTTGGAAATTAAGGCCGCAACCAAGCAACAGCCGGGAGTTTTGCGGGATTGGCAAATCAGCTTTTACCCCGTGAGTGATGAATCAGGAACACTGCTGGGAGTCAGCACCGTGATTGCCGAAATTACCGATCGCAAACAAGCAAAACGGGTAATGCAGCAAAGCGAAGCCATATTCCGGCGGCTGTTCGAGTCAAATATTTTTGGAGTCGCGATCGGCGATTTTAGCGGCCGCATCGCCTACGCCAACCAATCCCTGCTCAACATGGTCGGCTACACCCGCTCAGAGTTGCTCTCCGGTCAAATACGGTGGGACAAGATGACCCCCCCCGAATACCTGCACCTCGACGCCTTAGCGGCCCAAGAACTGCGGGCTCAGGGAGTCGCCACTCCTTTCAAGAAAGAGTACATCCGCAAAGATGGCAGCCGCGTGCCGATTCTGATAGGCGGAACCACTCTGTGCGCGGACAACCGCGAACCAGAGACGATCGTCGCATTCTACATCGACTTGACCGAGATATCGCGGGTGGAAGCAGAACTCAAACACAATCAAGAACGGCTGCAAATCGCTCAGCAAGCAGGCAAAATCGGAACTTTTGAATGGAACGTCCAAACCGGCGAGCTCGCCTGTACGCCGGAGTTAGAGGCTTTGTACGGGCTGCCGGCCGGCGGTTTAGACACCTATCAAAGTTGGGCCCAAATGGTGCATCCAGACGATCGCACTGTTACCGAACAGCAGGTGCAAGCTGCGGGGGCTTCCGGGGAGGAATTAAACATAGAGTTCCGCATTTGCCGCCCGGACAAAAGCGTGGGCTGGATTGCTTGCAGGGCTAAGGTATTTCCCGACGATCGGGGTTTGCCTTGGCGGATGATCGGGGTGAATGTCGATATCACCGATCGCAAACAAGCAGAAGCAGCGCGATCGCACATCAATCAAACTTTAGAAGCTTTGATTCAGGCTTGTCCCCTAGCAATTACCGTTTTGGACTGCGACGACGGGACTGTGAAAATGTGGAACCCAGCCGCCGAGAGGATTTTTGGCTGGCCTGAATCAGAAGCGGTAGGTCAATTTGTGCCCTGCCTTCCCGCAGACAAGCGGGAGGAATTCACGGCTAATTTGAAAAGAATTCGCCAAGGAAACGCGATCGCGGGCATGGAAACCTACCGCCAAAGGAAAGACGGCAGCTCGATCGACATCAGTTTGTGGGCAACTCCAGTCCGCGACAGCAACGGCAATATCAACTGTATGTCAATCATCGCCGACATCAGCGATCGCAAGCAAGTCGAGGCCCAACGCGCTCAGTTACTTGAGCGCGAACAAGTCGCGCGGGCAGAAGCAGAAGCTATCAGCCGCCGGAAAGACGAGTTTCTAGACTCTCTTTCCCACGAATTGCGAACGCCTTTAAATGTGATTCATGGGTGGACACAGATCCTGCGCGCCCACCCCTACAACCAAGATAAATTAGCTTCGGGTTTGGAAGCCATTGAGCGTCAGTCGAAGGTGCAGATGCAGCTAGTAGAAGATTTGCTCGATGTTTCCCGGATTATTCAAGGCAAGCTGGCCCTGAAACCCGGCTGGTTCTACATGGTAAAGACGATCGAGGCCGCTCATAATTCAGTTCGTTTGGCAGCCGAGGCCAAGTCTGTCAACGTTTCGTTAGAACTTGACCCCGCAGTCAGCTTGATGTGGGGCGACGCCCAGAGGTTGCAGCAGGTAGTGTGGAATTTGCTGACTAACGCCGTCAAATTTACGCCTTCGGGGGGAAATGTGCAAGTGCGCTTGTCTGCGGTGGCTGTTAGCGATTCCTCATCACCCAATTACGTGCAAATTACTGTCAGCGATACCGGAAAGGGCATTCCTGCTGAGTTTCTGCCCTACGTGTTCGATCGCTTCCGACAAGCAGACGCCTCGAAAACTAGGGCTGACAGCGGTTTGGGACTGGGATTGGCGATCGTCGAGCACTTGGTGCAACTCCACGGGGGCACTGTGACTGCGGAAAGTCCCGGTAAAGACAAGGGTGCGACATTTACGGTGACACTGCCACTCCAACAGCCTCGGAGTAAGAAGGGGCAGTTGAGAGGAGAAACGAAATCTCATCCCAAGCCTCCGGGTATGTTGGCTGGTTTAAAGGTGTTGGTAGTTGACGACGAACCCGACAACCGCGAGTTTTTGATGGTTGCCCTGGAACAGTGGGGGGCGACTGCGACTGCGGTGGCAACGGCGGCAGAGGCGATCGACATTTTGCACCAGTCGCCGCCGGATATTTTAGTCAGCGATATCGCTATGCCCGTTGAGGACGGCTACTCGCTGATCCGCAAAGTGCGATCGTCCGAATCCGACAAAATCAAGCGCTTGCCGGCCGTGGCGCTGACAGCTTATGCTAGCGAACAAGACCGCGATCGGGCGATCGCCACTGGTTACAACGAACACTTAACAAAGCCGATCGAACCCGATCTCTTCGCCACTGTTTTAGCCAAGTTAACTCAGTAGGGCGATTCGCGAGATACTGCCAATTCTGACCAAAAGTAATTTGATCCGGGGCCCCCGGATTTATCAGGAGTCAATTCTTCAATCTAAAATCTAAAATCTAAAATCGATGAGATACTGCCAACTCTGACCAAAAGTAATTTGATCCGGGGTTCCCGGATTTATCAGGGGTCAATTCTTCAATCTAAAATCTAAAATCTAAAATCTAAAATCGATTGACTGCTGTATACTAAACAACAAAGAGTGGGAGAGTGAAGGAGCAAAGATTATTCCTACAGCAGCGCAGTTACTCAAATGCTTTGTAGTTTGCTACGAGTTAACAAATATGTATCAGCCTATCTACATAGTCCGCCTCGATGAACGCACAAATAATGTATACATTTTGGCTGGTGAAACTATCGAAATAGAGATTTATCCTAACGGGCAATGGAGATACTCTGATGAACAGACCTAATTTTCAAACTATGAGCAAAAAGGAATTGCGAGCTTACGTACTTGCTCACCGAGAAGATAATGAGGCTTTCTATGCTTTTGTCGATAGGCTGCATGAATCTGTAGCCGTAACAGAGGCAGCAGTTGTTAAATGGTTGCACTTCCAGCACCCGAATCAAACTATTAATAAACTTCCCGAAAGCTACTCTAGCTTAACTTTGACAGATTCAGAGGGAAATCAAACAGAAGTGAAAATTCAAAATATGGGCAGTTCTCTGCCAACCAATAAGCCATTGATAGAGCTTTTAATTAACGACACGATCGCCGAGAGACAGAAAGAAATTAGAAAAGTTATCACAGTTTTTGTAAGTAAAAATGAATCAAATGCCAAACAGCTAGAAACAGAACTGACAGAAGCAAATTTTGACAGCAGGGCCCAATCGTCGCTGGTAGTTGGCTATATTGAACCCGGAGGAACATTTCAGAGCCTGTAGGGCGCGCCAATTGCCGGGGGTAAATGCAGACTATAGCAGTTAAAATTCGATTATCAGCGCAATTGGTTCATACCCATGCCCATTTATCCCTTCAACCGCCTAACCGCCAATTTTTTTAGCAAGCTGCCGCTGCGAACGGTTCTGATTGTTCCGTTTGTTTTGCAAACGGTAAGTGTAGTTGGGCTAGTGGGCTATCTTTCTTTCAAAAGTAGTCAGGAATCAGTCGAGGATGTAGCACATCAGTTAATCGAACAAGTAGGAGAACGGATTAGCGATCGCCTCACGGATAATAATGGGCCCTCGGAAATCAATACCTTTCTGCCTAGGCTGCAATTCTCGGCGTCAGGACAAACTTTTATTATGGATCGATCGGGCAATCTGATTGCCACATCCACACTAGAAACACCCTTGGTGACGCCAACAACAAAAAAACAACCGACGCCATTGCTAGCCACCAACAGCAAGGATGCCCGCACGCGAGATATTGCTCGACAACTCGCCAACCGATTTGGCAACTTCCGCACGTTGCAAACAACCCAAAAATTGACTCTGGCGAGCAAGGGCGATAGGCAATTTGTCCGTGTCACTCCCTATCGAGATTTCCGTGGTTTGGATTGGTTGATTGTGGTGGTGGTGCCAGAGTCTGATTTCATGGCTCGCATTCAAGCAAATACGCGCAATACATTGTGGTTATTGGCCGGTACACTGCCGCTGGCGATCGCGATCGGATTTTTGACTTCCCGTTGGGTAACAAAGCCAATTATGCGTTTGAATACCGCAGCCAAAAATGTTGCCACAGGAAAATGGGATCGACCTTTAGAAAATCAACGCTGGGATGAAGTCGGAGAACTCGCCAATTCCTTCAATCTTATGGCAGCGCAACTGCAACAGGCTTTTGCAGACCAAAAATCTGTAAATGAAGCTTTAGCGCAAAGAGAGAGCCAACTCAAGCAATTTCTCGAAGCCATACCTGCGGGAGTATCTATCCACGATGCCTCCGGTAAGGTCGTTTACTTCAACGAAACTGCCAAGCATTGGCTCGGCGTAGAAACTATCCCCGATGCGACTTTAGAAGAAGCCGTAGAAGTTTATCAAATGTACCGCCAAAACCAGCCGTATCCTATTGAAGAACTGCCTGCATTCCGAGCACTGCGCGGCGAAACGGTATTCCTGGAAGATATAGAACTTTATCGAGATGGGAAATTTATTCCTTTTGAGGTGCGCGCCACACCAATTTTTGACGAAGGCGGAAACATTATTTATGCCATCAATGTTTTTTATAACATCGCACAGCGCAAACAATCTGAAAAAATATTAACTGACTACAATCACACTTTAGCAGCCGAAGTTGCCGAACGTAGCGGCGCCTTAGCTCGTGCTAACGAACTATTACAATATGAAATTGCCGATCGCCAATTGCTCGAAGAAAAACTTTACACTTCTACTGAGCAATTTGTGAAAATATTTGAGTCGATTACAGATATTGTATTGATTTTTGATGTCCAAGAAGAGACTATCCAAATTATACCCACGAAGGGAATTTTTCAATACAACTATCATACGAATCAGATCGACTCCATCATCGGACAATTTTTTCATGAAGCCAGCGAGGAGATTTATTTCGCTCAAGTTCTGCAGGCTTTGGAAACCCAACAAACTATTAGTTTTGATTACAGTCTCCAGATTAATAACCAAGAAGTTTGGTTTGCTGCTAAAATTTCGCCGCTGTCGGATAGCTCTGCGGTTTGGGTAGCGCGCGACATTAGCGATCGCCAGTTGGCGGAAGCCCGACTGCTGGAAGCCCAAAAAATTGCCCGTATTGGCAGTTGGGAATACGATATTGCCACAGCAACAACCACTTGGAGTGAAGAACTCTATCGCATTTATGAGCTCGATCCGACTCAAAAACCGCTGCCCAGCGAACAATTAATCGAGCGTTTTCATCCAGAAGATCGATCGCGCTATCTGGCAATGGTGCGCGATCAAGCGATGAAGGGACAAAGCTTTGAAATCGATCTGCGGCTGATCCGAAGAGATGGCTCGCTCAGTTACATTGAAGTCCGAGGGAAACCTGTTTATGATGAAAAAGGGCAGTTGATCCGTTTGTTCGGCACTGTCTTGGATATTAGCGATCGCAAACAAGCCGAGTCAGCTTTGCGAGAAAGCGCCCAGGGAGAACAAGCCATCGCCCGATCGATCGATCGCATCCGTCAGTCCTTAGATATTGACACAATATTCAAAACCACAACCTCTGAACTGCGACAAACCCTAAAATGCGATCGTGTCGGTATCTATCGCTTTAATCCTGATTGGAGTGGGGAATTTGTTGCCGAGTCAATGGCTCCGGGCTGGATATCTCTGATGCAACAACCCGACGATTTTAATGTGCCAAACACTCTCGTCGAACACTCTCGCTGTACCGTGAAAACTATGCAAGCCTCTGGTGAACCAGTGCTGGATACCTATCTACAAAGAAATCAAGGTGGTATGTATGCTAGAGGCGTTCCTTACCGCATAATTGAAGACATATACAGCGCTGGGTTGAGTCCTTGTTACCTAGAACTTTTAAAACAATTTCAAGCTAGAGCCTACGTTATTTTCCCCATATTTTGCGGCAGTCAACTTTGGGGTTTGCTCGCCAGCTATCAAAATTCTGCACCCCGCACTTGGCGCGAAGCAGAAATCAATATTGGGCTGCAAATTAGCACTCAACTAGGAGTCGCCTTACAACAAGCTCAATTGCTCGAAGCCACTCAAAAGCAAGCAGTACAGCTTCAACAAGCCGCCTGGGCCGCAGAAGCTGCCAACCTTGCCAAAAGCACTTTCCTGGCAAATATGAGCCACGAACTCCGCACCCCGCTAAACGCAATTCTGGGATTCTCCCAATTAATGCAGCGCTCTACCAACCTCACTCGCGAACAACAGGAAAATATCCGCATTATCAACCGCAGCGGAGAACACTTGCTAGCTCTGATCAATCAAATATTAGATTTAGCAAAAATAGAGGCGGGACGCATTACAATCAACCCAACTGATTTTAAATTAAGCAGCCTGCTGAACGATCTGGAAGAGATGTTTCAACTCCAGGCAAGGGAGCAACAATTGCAGTTAATCTTTGACTGCTCTAGCGAAACTCCCGAATACGTGCAAACAGATCAAATGAAGTTGCGCCAAGTTTTAATTAATCTGCTTTCTAACGCCATTAAATTTACGAAACACGGAGTAATTAGGTTAAGAGTAAGTGCATTTATAGACCGTGAAAATCAGCAAGTGCCAATCAGTAATTACCAATTACATTTTGAAATAGAAGACACCGGTTCCGGCATAGCTGCTGATGAGTTAGATAAGCTTTTTCAAGCCTTTGTGCAAACTAAAACAGGAACCAAATCTCAGCAAGGAACAGGCTTGGGGCTGGCTATCAGCCAACAGTTTGTTAAGCTGATGGGCGGCGTGATTACTGTACGCAGTGAAGTAGGACGCGGCACCACCTTCGCGTTTGATCTCCCCGTCAGCGCCGTTGATGCCCCGGCGACTCAACCCGTACAGCCACCGCGTCGGGTGATAGCCCTGGAACGCAACCAGCCACGCTATCGTATTTTGATTGTGGACGATCGATCGGACAACCGCCAACTGCTGATTAAACTTCTCGCTGGCTTTAACTTGGAACTCGAAGAAGCCAGCAATGGCATGGAAGCTATTGAAATGTGGTCGAGTTTTGAGCCACACTTAATTTTTATGGATATGTGGATGCCCGTGATGGATGGACATGAAGCAACCAAACGCATTAAAGCCACCGTTAAAGGTCAAGCTACGGCAATTATTGCCGTGAGTGCCGGTAACGCCGAGGAAGCGCAAACCGTTACTGTATCAGATGAATGCGATGACTTTATCCACAAACCCTTTCGAGATACAGAAATTTTTGCCACCCTGCACAAACATCTGGGAGTGCGTTACATTTACGATGAACCGGAGAGTGTTCCCGATTCAACTCAAATCGAGGCTCCGACTCCAGAGACTCTTGCAGCTTTACCCGCAGATTGGCTGGCAGCTTTAGAGAAAGCCACAATTGAGTGCGATTTAGAGTTAATTCTGATCCAAATTGAGCAAATTCGCGATCGTAATGACGCTTTAGCTAGTGCTCTAGCCGCATTGGCTAACGACTTTCAGTTCAATCAAATACTAGCGCTCATCCATCCCGAAACGAAATAGGAATGATATTACAGTAGATAGCAGGTTTATGAAGTACACCCCAGATATATTTTATATATCTATCCCCCCGTAGGGACACCGCACCGTGCCCATTGGTGTCCATTTAAAGTAAAACCCATAGTCCCACAGGGATTGAAACTCCTGCCTCAAAGCGAAAGTCTTCGCTATGAGGACTTAGAAGAAGAATTTTTAAACTCATTAGTCCTCTTTGAGAGGACTTTCGCTATAAGCCCCGTGGAATTCATTCCCTGGCGGACTGCCGGGTAGGCGGAAGGACTGGCGGACAAAAAGCTTAAGTTAACACCTATGGGCACGGTGCGGTGTCCCTACTTCATAAACCTGGGATACTACAAACCTATAAATTTTATTTTACCGAACTAGATATGAATTACGAACCAACTCCCGTCATAAAAGGGAATATTTTAATTGTTGATGATATTCCGGCTAATTTGCAACTTTTAGCTCAAATACTCTCGCAGCAAGGCTACAAAACACGCACCGCACCTGACGGCAAACTAGCGCTGCGGTCGATCGAGTTAACTCCTCCTGACTTGATTTTGCTCGACATCATGATGCCCGGTATGGACGGCTACAAAGTCTGCCAAGCATTGAAAGCTTCTCCCACAACCAAGGACATTCCGGTTATTTTTATCAGTGCTTTGAATGAAGTATTAGATAAAGTCAAAGCCTTTGAAGTTGGTGGTATAGATTATATCACAAAACCGTTTCACGAACAAGAAGTTCTCGCCCGCGTCTCAAATCAACTCGTGCAGCGCCAGTTGTTCCAGCAAACACAATCCTACGCCCAGCAACTCGAACAAACCGTAACTGAACTAAAGAAAACTCAAGCTCAGTTAATACAGAAGGAAAAAATGGCTTCTTTAGGTCAGCTAGCGGCAGGAATTGCTCACGAAATCAACAATCCCGTCAGCTTTATCTACGGTAATATTGCTCTAGCGGCGGAGTATGCGCGAGATTTGCTTCGCCTCGTTGAATTGTACCGACGTTACTACCCCCACCCCGTGGCAGAAATTATGGGCAAATTGGATGAAATTCAACCCGAATTCATCGCAGAGGATTATCCAAAACTGCTGAATTCGATGACAGAGGGTGCTTCTCGGATTAGCGAAATTGTGATGTCTTTGCGGAACTTCTCCCGCCTTGGCGAACAAAAGTACAAGCCAGTGGATATTCATGAAGGCATTGACAATACTTTAGTTATTTTGCAACATCGGCTAAAAGGAACACACAAAGCTGGTGAGATAGAGGTCATTAAAAACTACAGCCAACTGCCAAAAGTCACCTGTTACGCCAGTGAGTTAAATCAGGTGTTCATGAACCTGCTAAGTAATGCTATTGATGCCCTGGAAAATCAATCGTATCCCCGAAAAATTACCATCAGCACTTCAGTAGGTTTTGAGTCAGAAGCTGCGCTGCACAATCAAGATTCAATATTAGCCGCTCAGAACTATAAATCCGTTGTTATTCACATTGCCGATAACGGTTGTGGGATGACTGAGGAAGTGCGCCACCAGATATTTGACCCATTTTTTACTACCAAGCCTGTAGGCCGCGGTACTGGGTTAGGGTTGGCAATCAGTCACGATATTGTTGTGGAAAAACATCGAGGTCAAATCAGTTGTATTTCTGCTCCGGGCCGAGGAACCGAGTTAATTTTGCAGATTCCGATATCTGTTAAATTTTAATAAATTTCAACATTTTAAAATTTAACCGACCCAGAGAATATATGAGATAGATTGTACACGAGCATCTGTTTAAGGTAAAACCGATATTCCGTCAGTCCGTCAGGGGTTGAAACCTCTGCCTCAAAGTGAAAGTCCTCTAAAAGAGGACTGAATAATTTATTAAGCTGTTGGGCCTTTAAATTGTCTGTCAAAAAAAATCCAAGTCTTGTGGGGATTAGGTGTTGGGCGTCCCGCCCGCCCAAAAATACAATCTAGATTCGTAACAGCTTAGTCCTCTTTTAGAGGACTTTCGCTATTAGACAGGGAATTCATTCCCTGGCGGACTGCCGGGTGAGCGGTATTTACTTTAAATCCAGCAATCCGCTAGTTTTTAGCTTGGGATTAAACCGGATTTCTTCTGTTACGCCGCGAGCTTTCAGCAGCGCAAAAATTTCATTTTCCACCCGCCGCGCGACATTTTTCAACAATTTATCTTTGGCAATTTCATCGGCGAAGATACCTTCATAATTTGCCGTTTCTTCGGCAGTCATCACAGTTTTGGTGTCGATGGGATCGTTCCACTTGCCAGCATCGGCACCGTTACCTTGGGGTTGGGAACCGTTTTCGGCAATCCAACTTGATCGGATGCTTTCTAGAATAGTGCGGCTGGGCTTGTCAATAGTTTGGACTTTCAGCCAGTAGCAATATTGGGTTTGGCGTACCAAATGCTGTTTTAGGCTGAGGTAAATGTCGCGAGAATAGCCGACAAATTGCAGGACTTTCTCGCTGTCAAAAATCGCGTAAACGCCGATTTTTCCCTGGACAAAATCGGGCAATTTCCCCTCGGAGTCAATGTAGGGAATGAATTCTAAGCTGGCGAGAGATTGAATGTCTTCTGTCATCCGATTTTAGCTTTTAGATTTTAGATTTTAGATTAAACCACAGATTAACCAGCCTTTACTTAACTCTTGAAAACTCGATAAATTGCACAGAGGCGGCTGGGTTTAAATATTTTGGCTTGGAACATGAAATTAGGCGGCACGTTGACGATCGCAAAATCGCTCGATTGATGATACTTTTCAAATTCCGCAGGCATTCCCTTCGGCGTCTCGCTGCTGTAAGGGACTGGCTGAAACAGTAACTCGGCAAACTCAATGCGCGAGCATTGCAATTGTAGCGCTACTTGTTGGAGAAAGCTTTCACCGGTTAATAAACCGAACAGTGCAGTTTTAGCATCGGGTTCGAGGACAAAACTGCTATCGTAGCTTTCAATAATCTTAAGACCCATTTTCTGTATACTCCTGACAGACTGCGGTTAACGGTTATCGGTTAAGTGTTTTGAGCGATCGACTTAATCCTGAATTTTACCTGAGATTGACCGTTTTGAAGGCAGAAGGTCAATCGATTTTAGATTTTAGATTTTAGATTTTAGATTAAAGAATTGAAGCATTGACCCCACGGATAAATTCGGGGGCTCCTTTATCGGATACAGGTTTTTTATTTCTGGACGGATGAATCCGGGGACTTGTATCCTGGATGCTTTCGGTCAATAAAAATACCACAATCAGGAAATTTTGACAAAGAGGCCTGATTTATTTGCCGATCGCTTTTATCATGTCGGTATCGCCATCTATCCGACTACGACGAAAAGGCTATGCAGAAGATTGAAAAAGCATCATTCCCAGCTTCCAGAAGTGCCCCGAACCAGCCGGACTGGCTAGAATGGGTAGAATACGCCTCTGTTGCTGGTTCAGCTATTGGCACGATTGCTGCAGGATTGTCGGGCCAAATTGTCTACGCTGCCGCCCCCTTAACCGCAGCACTATCGATAAATCTCGCCAATCGCCAGCGTTTCGAGCAACAAATGCAACAAAAGGCAAATTCTGCGATTACGGACGTACAGGCCGCAGTAGAACGTCGCTCGCAGCAAGTTCAGATACTACCTGGAGAACCTGCGGAACTCTACACCGCTGTCTCCGATTTGCAGCAAAAACTCCTGGGCTTGGAATCCGGCGTCATCGCCGAGGTACAAGCTGCCGTAGCCTCCCTCGAACGCCAAGCCCAAGCGCTGCCTGCAGATTCTCAGGATTTCCACACGCAACTGTCCGAGTTGCAGCAAAAACTCCGCATTTTGGAAAATAGTGCCCTGAGAGAGCATGATTGGGAAAATGTCAACGTCCGATTTTTATTGATGGGCGAACAGCTAACTGAAGTTAAAACTATTACGGCTCAGTTACAGGAGCGATCGAACGAAGTAGACTTGGATACAATCCAAGGTTCTCTCCAACAATTGCAGGACTTGCTCGATCGACCCACAATAGACACAGGGATGTTGCAAACCGAGATTCAGCATTTGCAGCAGCAAGTTTCCGAATTGCAGCGACAAAATCAAGAAATTGTCAAGCCTTATTTGCAGCGTCTGACTCGCGCCGTGAAGAAACTATCAGCAAATTAGTCTTACTTATCGTTTTTCGTAGGGTGCAGCGCGGGCACCTTCCCGCATTATTTCGTAGGGTGCGCCGGGCCGCGCACCTTACCAATTACCAATTACCCGTTACTAAATTTTTGCCAAGCTTGCCAGAAAACATAAATCGATAACACGGCCAAGAGCGATCGAAAAGCTAAACTAACAATACGATCGGGCAATCTCGGCAAAAACCGCGTGCTCACCTGCGCGCCCAACAAACCGCCGCCGCCAAGAATTAACCCCACAACCCACAACACATTCCCGCGCGCCGCGTGTCCCGCCGTCGCCGAAATTGCCGTGATGACGATGACGCCCAAGCTGGTTTGAATTGCAGTTTTAATGCTTTCTCCTAAGAGCAAAATTTGCAGGGGAACCATAATCACGCCGCCGCCTACGCCGAACAAACCCGCTAATAAACCCGCCGCACTGCCGGTAGCAATTTTAGCAAAAGTTGGATGGAATAAAATATTTGAATTATTGGGTAATTCGTGATTGGTAATTGGTAATTGAGCATTTTCTCCTTGTCCCGCTTGTCCTCCCAGTTCCCCTTGTTCTAGTTCCGCTTTCTTCTTAGCTGTCAGGTGCTTGCGAACTTCAATCAAATAAATATTCAGCCACAGCAACAGCCCAAAAGTAAGTAACAGCAAGTAAGGCGGAAATATCCCCGCCAAATAAGCACCGATTTGTGCTGTGATGACGGCAGGAAATCCAATGCCTGCGACTTGGCTCAAGCTGAGGTAGCCCATGCGCCAATTCTGGATGCTGCCAGAAATAGCTGTAATGACGATCGACAAACCGCTAGTAGCAACCGCTTGCACCGGAGCGTAATTGAGAGCCACCAACAAAGGCACGAGCACCGTACCGCCACCGATACCCAAAAATCCAGCTAGAATTCCGGCAAAAATTCCCGCCGCACCCAACATCAATAATTCACTGATAGTCATTAGTCATTAGTCAGTAGTTAACAGTCAACAATCAACAGTCAACAGTCAACAGTCAACAGTTAACAGTCAACAGTCAACAATCAAATTTTAAGAATCATTAGTTGTGCCGTCCGGCATAATTGCCCGCCTCAAATCTGCATCGCGGAAGTTAGTTCGATTGAGGTTAGCATCAATCAAAACCGCTTCCACCAAAACAGCCCCGCTAAAATTAGACCAGCACAGCTTTGCCCGGTACAAATTAGCACCGCTCAAATTAGCTCTTGCCAGCGTTGACCAACTCACATTAGCAACTCTCAAATTAGCATTGCTCAGATTAGCGTCGGTGAGATTAGCTCCAACCATCGTTACTTGGCGCAAGTCTGCACCAGTCAGGTTGGCCCCGCTCAGCATCGCCCCGCTGAGAATTGCCTGAGTCAGATTAGCTCTTTCTAAAAGCGACTCGCTGAGGATGGCATTTGTCAGGTTTACCGCTTTGAGAGTTGACCAACTCAAATTTGCCTTCATCAAATTAATGCGAATCATGCTAGCGTCGGTTAAGTTGGCCGCAAACAAATTCGCTTCGGTAAAGTTGGCTTCGGTTAAATTAGCTTCGGTCAAATTAGCTTTGGTCATGTTGACTTCTCTGGCCATTGAGCCGCGCAGGTTGGCTCCCATCAGGTTAGCCCCGCTGAGATTGGCACGGCTCAAATCGGTACCGATGAGATTTGCTTCGCTGAGGTTGGCTTCCGTCAAGTCCACCCCTGCCAATTTCACCTCGCGCAAGTTCGCTCCCGTCAGGTTAGCGCCTTTGAGGTTTGCGTCTTGGAAATTCGATCTGGTAAAGTTAGCCTCGCTGAGGTTTACCCCTTTTAAGTCGGCCCCGGCGAGGTTAATTTCTCGAAAATTTCTTTCTCCGGCCGCATATTGCCTCAGAATTCGATCGGCCTCCATGTCATTCGCCTCGCAATTTTTTTTAAACGTTAGAGTGATGGGTGTTACCACATCATCCCAGATAAACACGGTATTCACTCTGCACGCTGTAGTATCTGTAGAATTTTTCCATTGCTTTCCGGACACTGCTGTGGCACTGCCTCCTAAAAGGTCTGACAAATATCAAAGCTTCTGAGAAAATCAACAATAGGGTAAAACTCTCGGCGCTCGGCACTGAGTCAGTCGATTTTAGATTTTAGATTTTAGATTTGCTCCACAGATTCATCTGGGAGCCGGAACTTTGGTCTAAAATTATGGGCTCACCACGACGATTATCGGAAACTTGTATTCGTTTTTGGGCGAGCTGGCAGTTGACAACTGACAACTGTCAACTGTCAACTGTCAACTGTCAACTGTCAACAGACAAAGGAAATTTTAAAATGCCTGAAAATTTGAGAAGCCAAGCTGTGACTGGAGGCGTGCAGCGCGCGCCCAACCGAGCAATGCTGCGGGCAGTCGGTTTTGGTGACGGCGATTTCACTAAGCCGATTGTGGGGATTGCCAACGGGTACAGCACGATTACGCCCTGCAATATGGGATTGAACGACCTAGCTTTGCGGGCTATTGCAGGTGCAAGGGAAGCCGGCGCGATGCCACAGATGTTCGGTACGATTACTATCAGCGACGGGATCTCGATGGGAACTGAAGGGATGAAATATTCTCTGGTGTCGAGAGATGTGATTGCTGATTCCATCGAAACTGTTTGCAACGGCCAAAGTATGGACGGGGTGCTGGCTGTCGGCGGTTGCGATAAAAATATGCCGGGGGCGATGATTGCGATCGCCCGCATGAACATTCCTGCTATTTTTGTTTACGGCGGTACGATCAAACCAGGACACCACAACGGAAAAGATTTAACCGTTGTCAGCGCTTTTGAAGCAGTCGGTCAATTCAGCGCGGGCAAAATTGACGAAACAGAACTCAATGCAGTGGAACAACAAGCTTGTCCGGGTGCGGGTTCCTGTGGCGGAATGTTCACAGCAAATACGATGTCTAGCGCTTTTGAAGCGATGGGCATGAGTTTGCCTTATTCTTCGACAATGGCTGCTGAGGATGCCGAAAAAGCTGACAGCGCTGCCGAATCTGCAAAAGTTCTGGTGGAAGCTGTCCGCAAACAGTTGTTACCGAGCCAAATTTTGACGCGCAAGGCTTTTGAAAATGCGATCGCGGTAATCATGGCAGTCGGCGGTTCAACCAATGCTGTGCTGCATTTATTGGCCATTTCCAATGCGATCGGCGTTGAACTTTCCCTCGACGATTTTGAAACTATTCGAGCAAAAGTGCCAGTGCTGTGCGACCTCAAACCCAGCGGCAAATATGTAGCAACCGATTTGCACAAAGCCGGCGGCATTCCTCAAGTAATGAAAATGCTGCTAGAACAGGGTTTGCTGCACGGAGACGCGCTGACAATTACCGGTCAAACTGTTGCTGAAGTGTTAGCAGATATTCCAGCCGAACCCCGCACCGACCAAGATGTCATCCGCCCTTGGAACAACCCGATGTACGCCCAAGGACATTTAGCAATTCTCAGGGGAAATCTGGCAACAGAAGGAGCCGTTGCTAAAATTACTGGGGTTAAAAAACCGCAAATTACCGGTCCGGCGCGGGTATTTGAATCTGAAGAAAATTGTTTGGATGCAATTTTAGCGGGCAAAATTCAAGCCGGAGATGTGATTATCATCCGCTACGAAGGGCCCAAAGGCGGGCCGGGAATGCGCGAAATGTTAGCACCAACTTCGGCAATTATTGGCGCTGGTTTAGGCGATTCTGTAGGATTAATTACTGACGGTCGCTTCTCTGGCGGAACTTACGGCATGGTTGTCGGTCACGTTGCACCCGAAGCACAAGTTGGCGGGACAATTGCTTTGGTAAAAGAGGGCGATTCAATTACAATTGATGCTAACAATCGCTTGTTGCAGCTCAATGTTTCTGATGCAGAATTGGAGCAGCGGCGTGCTCTTTGGCAGCCTCCTAAACCTCGCTATACTAAGGGCGTTTTGGCTAAATATGCTAAGTTGGTTTCTTCTAGCAGTGTCGGTGCTGTGACTGATTTAGGTTTGGGTTAAACTAGGAGTTTTTGTAACCGCAGATGAAGGCAGATAGACGCAGATAAACGCAGATAAAATCCTATCTGCGTTCATCTGTGTCCATCCGCTGATATCTGCGGTTACAAAATTCCCAAATTAACTGCGCTGATTCAAAAAGCGGCCTGCCATCGACATGGCGTCAGTAATATCTACATCACCGTCTCCATCTGAATCTAAAAATGTATTCAAAACAGGATTGCTGCCTTGGACTGGATTTTGGGCGTTGCCGCCGGTTTGTAGCAAATTCAGTATGAGCGGCACCAAAACAGGTATCATCGCCTGCACTGTGGCGTTATTCAAACCGGTTCTGTGGGCGATATCGTTCACTATCTGCGTGAGTTGGCCTGCGCCGAACAAACTCTGTACCGCTTGCGGATTGGGATTTGTGCCGCTAAATTGGTTGACAACTTGTTGAGCTTGTGCGTCTCCTGACTGCGATCGCACGTCTTGCAATGCCGATCGCACGTATCCGCCCAAAACTGACATTGCCAACTGAGTCGTACCCGCATCGACGCCCTGGTTGCCACTCAACTGCTCTACCGCACCGATAATGTTGCCCAACTGATTGGGACTTGCTTGTTGGTTGGGATTGTCGATCGCGCTCAAAATTTGGTCAAATAGTCCCATCATTTTCGCTCCGTACAGTGATTGCTCAACTTAAAATTATAGCAACTCCTGTTTTTCAAGATTACTGAAAATAGTTGTGATTTGGGTATTATCACTCATTTAGTGGGGGAGCGACAGCCAGTCAATCGATTTTAGATTTTAGATTTTAGATTTTAGATGTGGAATGAATTATGACATCAGATTGCGGAGCTTGCTTGCAGTTGCATTCTTTTTTGAAACAGGGATAAAAACGAATAATTTTTAAGTTTTTACAGATCCTCTTTTTTCGGACTTGGTTGGCGCGTTCCCCTTGCCAAGGGAATTATATTCGCGAGCAACTGGAGGTTGTAAGAGCGTATTTTGCCTTAAATCCTCATGCTTAATCGGCAGGGCGATCGAAAATTCCGTCCCCGTTCCCACCTCAGACCAAAAGTTAATTGTCCCCCCGTGTTTCTTAACAATAATTTCGCGACCGATTGCCAATCCCAAACCAGTACCTACACCTCTCGGTTTAGTCGTAAAGAATGTTTCAAACATTTTTTCTTGGCTCTCTGGTGCTATTCCCGTACCGTTATCAGAAATTCGCACTACCACTGAGTCGTCGTCCAAGTATTCTGTAGCAATCACAATCCTCGGCGAAAAACTCGGTGCTTCCTGTTTGCTTGACTCCGAAGCCGATTGTTTTTTCGCCTCGGCTGAGCTGGATTTATCACTTTTTGCTTTCTCTTCCACAGCATCTAGTGCATTGTTGATAAGGTTCACAAATACCTGGTAAAGCAAACCCATATAGCCTTCCACAGTCGGAATATTCCCGTAATTTCGCACCACTTCAATGCCCTGTTTGATGCGGCTGTTGAGAATCAGCAAACTGCTGTCTATGCAGGCGTGCAAATCGACGGGATGAGGGGCTGCCTCATCGAGGCGAGAAAAATCTTTCAAACTTAAGATAATAGCTTTTGCTCTTTCCGCCCCTAGTTGCATCGAGTCAAATATTTTGCTCAAATCTTCTTTTAGAAAATCGATGTCTATTTCTTCGCCTTTCGTGATAACGGCGGCCGGGGGGTTGGGAATTTCTGTTTCGTAAGTTTTGAGCAAGTCTAAAATATCTTCAACATAATTTCTGGCAGGAGCGATATTGGCATAGATAAAATTGATTGGGTTGTTAACTTCGTGAGCAACACCGGCTAACATCCGCCCCAAAGTTGCCATTTTCTCATTTTGAAGTATCTGGCTTTGTTGTTCCGATTTCAATTCTTCTAGCAACTGATTTACTTTCTGAATGAGTTGATTCAGCGAAGCTGCTAATACTCCTACTTCATCGGTGCTGGTAACTGGTACTTGCAACTGAAAATTAGATTCTTTAGTCACTCGCTGAGCGATTTTAGTTACAGCGGCGAGGGGTTTGGCGATCGCCCGACTGGTGAAGCCCGCCAGCACTGCTGCAACGATGATCGACAGTGCCATGCTACCCAAAATTATTTGCACCCGCAGCGTCTGGGCTCGCAGCAGATCCTCCCGCCCTGCATCTTCTTGCTCTTGGGCGCGATCGATAATTTCTGCTATATCATTGACCGCCCTATCTAGTTCCAACCCTATTTTATCTCGATCTAAATTCGAGAGCAACTTACGTTTTACAAGTTGTTTAGCGGGGTTATTTGGCAATACAATAATTTTTTTATTAACTGTTTCTATTCGAGCAAGATAATTAGACAATAGCGAATCGCAAGTTTTTTTGAATTTTTCTATGCCTTCTATGTCTTCCATGTATTTAGAGTTCTTGACTTCAGATAATAACACCTTCAAGTTGTAAATATTGTTTTGTAGCTGTTCGTATTTGTTGTCAAAAATTTTGGGCTGTTCTAGCCCGTAAACAAGCCATTCTTGGCTATTTTTAGTTCGCAGTAAAGCCACCTGTAACTTATTTAAAAGCTGAGTTTCTCGATCGATGTGTACTTGATTGTTAGTTCTGCGATAGTAATGAGTGCCCACCAACATCCCGATAGTCGTTCCTCCAATCGCAACACAAAGAGCCAGTGCGTACCCAATGCTGATTTTGTCGCGAATACTGAGGTTGCCCAAGGAATGGGCTATGTGAGCGAAATAATTGGGCTTGAGTGGCTGGCTCTCTTTGATGTGATGCTCGCAAGAGGTAGAGAGTTCTTGTGAAGGCTGATTTAGAGGTTTGAGCTGCATAGATGCTAACCTGTGAATAATTCACGCACTGACAATTCAGTCTAACTTAACTCGCGGCTGATTTGAGAGTACCGCATTGATATTTAATTTGATAATTTTTGTAAATTAGGATGCTCTTACCTTGCCTAAGAAACCCGGTTTTTCGTTTCCGCTTTTGGAGGTTCCAGGAGGAACTTACCTTAAGAAATAGGGTTTCTGGATACTTCATGCGATATTTTATTCTTAATAAAAAAGTATGGCTCGACTCGCGATCGAATAAATGACCGAACAAATAAGTAGGTAAATGCAAATAAACCAGCCTGCAGTTGCGGCGGGTGATAAGCTGTAGCTGAGTTATCGTGCAAGCTACAATTTCAGCAAGAGGGCGATCGCACTTGTCCGTCCCGCTACCACTAAAACCCCGCAAACCGCGCCGGCAGTGCGACAGAATCAGGGTTTGCGGGTTCGCGCAGTACAATCCTCTTGGAGGGCTTCGCTAACGGCCGCTTCGCCATTTGAGATTTGAGATTTGAGATTTGAGATTTGCAATGACTGATGACTATCGGCGTAATGTAAAAATCAAAGTATAACCCTTTTATTTGCCACTTTCCTCATGCCTTTGCCGCGCCTGTTAACCTTAATTGCTGCTTTCTGCCTCGCCCTGGGGCTGATTATTGGGCTGGTGAGTTCCTTAACAGGGCTTTACAGTCAAGTTGCGTGGTCTGCTTCTCCGCTGCTGGCGAATGTGCTGATTTTCCTGATAATTGTACTTTTGGCCACGCTAATTTTTGCGCTGGTTTACTATTTTAGGTTGCTGCAACGCCCTCAGAAAGTTAAGGGAAAACGGCCAATTACTCCGAAGATTCCTGTTGTGAAAAGTGAAGCAGCTTCGGAAAATCTTAAAGCAATTCGGCAACAAGTCGATCGCATTCAAGATGAAGTAGCGCGGCAAGCTTTGCTGTTGAGAGCCCGCGAAATTGAAGCTAGCATGGCGAGGGGCAGCGTTCGAGTAGTTGTTTTCGGCACCGGTTCTGCGGGCAAAACTTCCGCTGTGAATGCGCTGGTGGGGCGGATGGCGGGACAGGTGGGCGCGCCGATGGGAACTACCGAAGTTGGCGAAACTTACACTCTGAAATTGAAAGGAATCGATCGAGAATTAGCAATTACCGATACCCCAGGCATCTTGGAAGCGGGAGTTGCGGGGACTTACAGAGAGGAATTGGCGAGGCAGTTGGCGGCGAGGGCAGATTTGATCTTATTTGTTTTGGACGGGGATTTGCGAAAATCCGAGTACGAACCGCTGCGGACTTTGGCGGAAATTGGCAAAAGGTCGATCGTGGTTTTTAATAAAGTTGACCTTTATCCCGACACCGACAGAGATGAAATTCTCGATCGACTGCGGCAGCGAGTCAAAGGTTTTGTATCAGCAATGGATGTAGTAGCAATTAGCGCCAATCCGCAAAAAGTTGTACTAGAAGACGGCACAATTTTTCAGCCAGACCCGGATATTATGCCATTAATTCGGCGCGTCGCTGCGATTTTGCGAGCCGAAGGCGAAGACTTAATTGCGGACAATATTTTGCTGCAATCTCAGCACTTGGGAGACCAAGCGCGCAAGTTAATTGATGCTCAAAGAAGGAGGCAAGCTGATAAAGCAGTAGAGCGATTTCAGTGGATCGGAGCCGGAGTAATTGCTGTCACGCCTTTGCCAGTTGTGGATTTGTTAGCGACAGCAGCAGTTAACGCTCAAATGGTCGTAGAAATTGCCAAGATTTACGGCTGCGAATTAAATATCGATCGCGCTAAAGAATTGGCATTGTCTTTAGCAAAAACCCTAGCAAGTTTGGGCATAGTTGAAGGGGTAATTCAAGTAGTGTCAAGGGCGCTGCAGTTAAGCGTAGCCGGGTTTGTACTTGGCAAAGCAATTCAAGCAGTCAGTGCGGCTTATTTAACCAGAATTGCTGGTAAAAGTTTTATTGAATATTTCCGCCATGACCAAGATTGGGGCGATGGTGGCATCACCGAAGTTGTGCAAAGGCAGTTTCAGTTAAATCGGAAAGACGAGTTTGTCAAAGCATTTGTCAAAGATGCGATCGCCCGCGTTGTCGAACCTCTGAACATTTATCAGCAGGAATCGGAACCAGAATTAGAAATGTCAGCCGAATTGGAATCAGAATTAGAACCAGAACCCTTGTATCAGCCGCCGCAACAAGACGATTGGGAAACTTACAGCAACAAACGAAACGATGAGTGGTAATTGGGAATGGGGAATTGGGAATGGGGAATTGGGAATTGGGCATTGTCAACTGTCAACTGTCAACTGTCAACTGTCAACTGACAACTCACAACTGACTAATGACTAATTTCGCCCCACCAACAAATAAGCCATCATTTCTCCTTTACCTTTAATCTCAACATTACCGCGCATTTTAAACAAAAATTTATCTTTTAAACGCTCGTAAACCGCCGCAGTCACCTGAATTTCCCCCGGAATACCGCTTGATTCCATCCGCTGAGCAACATTTACTGTATCCCCCCACAAATCGTAACTAAATTTTGTTAAACCAATGACTCCCGCCACCGCCCCACCAATATTTATCCCTATGCGAAGACTAAAGTTGTGATTGTTTTGGACATTGAAGCTAGCGACAGTAGCTTGCATATCCAGTGCCATTTGGGCGATCGCAAAAGCGTGATTTTCCTGCGGTTCTGGCAAACCACCAACTACCATGTAACCCACATTCCGCAGATATTCTATCTGATTTAATTTTAAAAAAATTCAGAATTGTCAAAACCTCAAATGATTGCT
>NZ_JAUBSH010000038.1:0-65767 GCF_036704705.1 Microcoleus sp. K1-B1
CATTGGTTGATACGCCTTTGTTAAGAAACTCTCTTGACTTATGTGTTTGTTAGCAAACGTTAGCAAAAATGTATCGGTCTTACAGGTGCTGACAAATCACCTCTACACGCTCAAAACAACTACCATTACCAGAGGTATTGCAATTGCGCTTACTTTTGTTTTACTTTCGGAGTCCATCACAACGCCAGATAGGTACGCTCCATGTTCACCATTACTTGTTTACCCAGGCTACGGTCATGCCGAGACGAGATAACTCAGGGGTTTCTCCTTAATAAAACACTTCTTCACGTAGATGGTTGTTCTTACTTGCAATTTAATTCTAGCATATTGAGGGCGGTTTCAACCGCCGCCGCGTTCCTCCCCATGATGTAAGTCATTGGCTTCTCGCTCAATTATGGTGAGGGAAACCGAATCATCTTTTTAGGGTAATCCCTTTTGCAGAAGAGAGCACGATCGCCGAAAATCATTAAATAGTCAGTAGTCCTCAGTCATTAGTCAGTAGTTAGTAGTCAGTAGTTAGTAGTTAGTAGTTAGTAGTTAGCAGCTAACAACGTATAACAGGAAAATTAAGCTATGCTAACAATTAATAACTAATGACCAATGACCAATGACCAATGACTAATCACGGTTCATTCCCGATAAATACCTAGCGAAAAATTATGACAGTTTTAGAACAGGGAACAATCTCAATCCATACCGAAAATATTTTCCCGATTATCAAGAAGTCGCTATACACTGACCACGAAGTCTTCTTGCGGGAACTAATTTCTAACGCCGTCGATGCCATTGCTAAACTCAAAATGGTTTCTCGTTCCGGCGAATACAGCGGCGAGGTGGGCGAACCGCAAATCAACATAGCGATTGACAAAGAAAACAAAACCCTCTCAATTTCCGATAACGGCATCGGCATGACCGCCGATGAGGTAAAAAAATACATCAACCAAGTCGCTTTCTCCAGCGCAGAAGAATTTATTGAAAAATACCAAGGCAGCGGCGAGGACGCAATTATCGGTCACTTCGGTCTCGGCTTCTACTCTTCTTTCATGGTGGCGAAGAAAGTAGACATTGATACTCTTTCTTACCAGGAAGGCTCCCAAGCAGTACACTGGTCTTGCGACGGTTCCCCCGCTTTTGAACTATCAGAATCTTCCCGCACGGAACGCGGCACTACTATTACTCTTACTCTCCAAGATGAAGAACAAGAATATGTAGAACCCAGTCGCATTAGGCAGTTAATCAAAACTTACTGCGATTTCATGCCCGTTCCCATCAAATTTGAAGGAGAGGAACTCAACAAGCACAAAGCAATTTGGCGGGAATCAGCCAGCAATTTGCAAAAAGAAGATTACTTAGAACTGTACCGCTACCTTTATCCGTTCCAAGACGAGCCGCTGCTGTGGGTACACCTGAATACAGATTATCCTTTTATTGTCAACGGGATTCTTTACTTTCCAAAACTGCGCCCGGATGTCGATGTTACCCAAGGCAATATCAAGCTATTCTGCAACCAGGTTTTTGTCAGCGACCACTGCGAAGAAATTATCCCGAAATTCTTGATGCCGCTGCGGGGAGTTATTGACAGTACCGACATTCCCCTGAACGTTTCTCGCAGTTCTTTGCAAAGCAATCGCACTGTGCGGAGAATCGCTGATTATATTGCGAAAAAAGTGGGCGATCGCCTGAAAGAACTCTACCGCGACGACCGTGACGAATACATCCGCTGTTGGCAAGATATCGGCACTTTTGTCAAGTTTGGAAGTCTCAACGATGACAAGTTCAAAAAGCAAGTCGAAGATATTTTAATCTACCGCAGCACCTACGAACCAACAGCCGAGAAGCCAGAAAGTGTAACGCCCGAAGTTCAGGTGCAAACTGAGGAAGGAGATTTGTGGCAAGATGTCACTCCGAAGTCTGAAAATTCTAGTTCCACGCAGCCTTACACCACTCTAAAAGAGTATTTGGAACGCAATCAAAAACGCCACGAAAATCGTGTGTTTTATTGTACCGATCCGGCGTCTCAAGCAACTTACGTTGCTATGCACAAAAGCCAGGGTTTAGAAGTGCTGTTTATGGATTCTTTCATCGACACGCACTTTATCAGCTTCTTGGAACGAGAGCACTCAGATGTCAAATTCTCGCGGGTTGATTCCGACATCGACGAAACGCTAATTGACAAAGAGAAAGAAGCGGAAATTGTCGATCCGGCGACGAATAAAACTCGCAGCGAACAAGTTAAGGAAATGTTCCAAAAAGCTCTCAATAAGCCGAAAGTGAACATTCGCACAGAAGCTTTGAAGTCTGACTCTGCGGAGGCGACGCCACCTGCGATCGTACTTTTGCCGGAAGCTTTGCGCCGGATGCGCGATATGACGGCGCTGTTGCAGCAGCAAGCGGCCGAATTCCCCGAAGACCACGTTTTGCTGGTGAATACCTCTCACCCGCTGATTCAAAATCTGGCTAGTTTGAGTCAGGGTGCGATTATTCAAGGCGGCGGCGAGTCTCCGTCGGCTGAGTTGGCGAGTATGATTTGTCACCACGTTTACGACTTGGCTTTGATGGCCCAGAAGGGTTTCGATGCTGAAGGGATGAAGGATTTTGTCGAGCGATCGAATCAAGTGTTGACAAAATTGACTGAACGTGCAATGTAATCCCCCCCCCCAACCCCCCCTTGCTAAGGGGGGTAGCAAGAGTCTATTTCTATGGGTAAAGGGATAAGTCAAGCCTTCTTCCTTCTTCCTTCTTCCTTCGGGTATAATGAGAGGCTGCACGCAAAAAAACGGTAATCTGGAGGGAAGTATGTCACGGAAATGTCAGCTAACGGGGAAGAAGGCGAATAACGGTTTTGCAGTTTCTCACTCGCACCACCGCACTCACAAGTTGCAAGAGGCAAATTTGCAGTGGAAGCGGGTTTGGTGGCCGCAGGAAAAGCGCTGGGTAAGATTGCACCTTTCTACAAAAGCGATTAAAACCTTGCAAAACAAGGGTTTGGAAATCATGGCGAAGGAAGCTGGAATTAACCTGTACAAGCTTTAAAAAACTTGGCTAATTGAGAAAAGGGCGATCGGGCAAATTAACTGGTGCGATCGCCCTTACTTTTAGAAAAAAACCTTGACTAGAGCAATTTTCGGCATTCCAGTAAATAAGTAGTCATCAGGCCTTTGCCTTTAACTTCGATCGCGCCGCGGTTTTCAAAGAAATACTTTTCTTGCAATTCCTGATAAGTTGTTTCTGTTACCTGAATACTCCCTGGCTTGCCGTGAGATTCCATGCGGGAAGCAGTGTTAACGGTGTCTCCCCATAAATCGTAAATAAATTTTTTAATTCCAATAACTCCGGCAACAACCGGGCCAGTGTTGATACCGATTCTGATGCTGAAATCTTGATTGTGGATATTGCTGAAGTCAGTAATTGCCTGCTGCATATCGAGGGCCATTTCTGCGATCGCTTCTGCGTGATCCGGGCGAGGAATTGGCAGCCCCCCAACTACCATGTAAGCGTCGCCAATCGTCTTAATTTTTTCCAAACCGTGCCTTTCTGCTAGGTTGTCAAAGGTCGAAAAGATGTCATTCAGCAAGGCTACTAATTGCGTTGGAGAAACTCGCGAGCTCAATTGAGTAAAGCCTACTATGTCCGCAAACAAGACAGTAACGTCAGCAAAAGTATCTGCGATCGTACTGTCTCCCCGCTTCAACCGATTTGCTATTTCTTCAGGCAAAATATTCAACAATAAGCGTTCAGATTGTTCCTGTTGAATTTGCAGGGCATTTAAAGTATTATTCAGAGCATGAGTTCGTTCTTCCACTCTAAATTCTAACTCTTCATTCAGCTTGTAAAGTGCCATTTCAGCCCGCCTGCGGTCTGTGATATCCGTACCGATTGCCAGCATTCCCACGAAATTTCCTGCCGCGTCAAACAGCGGTTTATTTGCCCAGGATACCCAAACCCTATCGCCGCTGCGCCGGATACTTTCATTTTCATTTCGCGTGTATTGTTCTGGGTTTTGCAAAATATCTCTCAACTTTGCTGCCAAGTCATTTCCTGTTGTATCTGTCTGGGGAATAATTGTTCCCACGGCGTTTTTGCCAATTATCTCTTTTTCATCGTAACCAAAAAACTTCTGTGCAAATTCGTTAAAAAAAGTAATATTTCCTTCCCTATCTATTTTTAAAATAATGCTGTTAGCATTTTCGACTAATTCGCGATACTTAATTTCGCTTTGGCGCAGCGAATCCTCTGCTGAGGCGCGTTCGGCTACAGTGGCCGCCAACAGCAGCGATGTAATTACAATTACGCTCATAAAAGCCTGCAAAAATAAGATTGCCTGATTGATATTTTCCGCTTTGGCAATAAAGGGGCCACCTCCCTGAGAACCGCCCCAAATTGCGATACTGGATACAATGAAAGATGCTAAAACCGCCCCGCCTTGCCCGAATTGAATGGTTGCCCAAATTACCAATGGAAATGGCAAGTATTCGAGGGGATAACCGGAGAGATTACTTTCACTTTTTGAGTTGTAGACGAGCCAACTTACTGTTACTAATAACAGCAGGCATATTGCGGGACTGATGCGATTTACAATAGTTTGATAAGCTGTATTTTGTGAAGAAGTGGGCGCTGGTTTGTGGTTGTATAAAATCAACAGCAGGGGAGTAAAAATTAAAACTCCTAATGTATCTCCTAGATACCAATTCCATCGAATGTGCCAATATTCGCTCCAGTCCACTAAACCAGTTACACAGAGGCGCAGCGTGCCAAGAGTGCAGTTGATTTGAGTGGCAACTACAGCACCCCAAAAAATTAAATTGACTACATCGATCAGCCGATCTAGTGACGGGCGGAACTTGAGTTTATGCAACAAAGTAAATGCACACAAAGCTTGTAAACAAGCGCAAAAGGCACTAATTGCTGCAAGTGTTAAAGATACCTTAAGGTTAATAGTCTCGTAAAAAAATACGCCTAAAGCTATTCCCGGCCAAACACGCCGACCAAATAATAAAAGTGCAGCTTGTGCAATTCCTGCTGGCGGCCAGACGCAGGTAGCTAATGTATTGACGCCTGGGATTGAAACTGCTATTTTTGCTCCAAAAGCGTAAGCAAAAGCAATGGTAGCTATTTTTGCTAAGTATGGCCAATTTCTAGATTGAGGAAATCGCAAAAAATGATTTTTGTTTGGGTTCATACTGAGTTTTATATTTTTAACTAACTATAGTAACCGCGACCGAATATTAGGAGGTTCTTAATTGCTAAAACATGAGTTTTTATATTGCTTCTTCCTTCTTTTTCTGCTGAGCGAAGCCGAAGGGCTTTTTTCCTTGCTGCTATAACTTGATGCCTGTAAGAAAATAAGTGTTCATCTCGCCTTTGCCTTTAACTTCGATCGCGCCGCGACTTTCAAATACATACTTGTCCTGCAATATATCATAAATTGCAGACGTGACTTGAATGCACCCCGGCAAGCCGTGGGATTCCATGCGGGAAGCGGTGTTAACGGTGTCTCCCCACAAATCGTAAATAAATTTTTTAATACCGATTACTCCGGCGACAACCGGGCCGGTGTTAATGCCAATTCTGATGCTAAAATCTTGATTGTGGAGATTGCTGAAGTCAGTAATTGCCTGCTGCATATCGAGGGCCATTTGGGCGATCGCCTCTGCATGATCGCTGCGGGGCATCGGCAGCCCTCCTACTACCATGTAGGCGTCGCCAATCGTCTTAATTTTTTCCAATCCGTGCTTTTCTGCTAGGCGATCGAATGTGGAAAAAATATCGTTAAGCAAGGAAACTAATTCGGGCGGAGAAATTTGGGAACTAATTTGCGTAAAACCGACTATATCTGCAAACAATACTGTTACTTCGGCAAAAGTATCGGCGATAATGCTTTGGTCTTGTTTTAATCTGTCGGCGATGGGTTGTGGTAAAACGTTTAGCAGGAGACGATCGGATTTTTCTTGTTCTAAGCGCAAAGCTGCCTCAGCTTGTTTACGAGTTGTGATGTCTTGAACAGTACCTTCGTAATAAAGCAAATTTCCGTAGGAATCGCGCACGGTATAAGTATTTTCCGAAATCCAAATTATGGTGCCATCTCGTCGGTAAATTTGAGATTCAAAATCCGATACTTTGCCTTGTTCTTCTATTAAGCGGACAACTTCGGCGCGGCGTTGAGGGTCAACATAAAGTTGTTGGCTAATATCAGTTAATGTGCCGACCAATTCCTCGCGCGAACTGTAACCGTAAATGCGAAGCAAAGCAGGATTGGCGCTGAGATATTCCCCATCTGGGGTAGTTTGAAAAATGCCGACGATCGCATTTTCAAAGATGCTGCGGTATTTTTCTTCAGCTTGCCGCAGTGCTTGTTCAGCCCGCTGGCGTTGCCGCGCTTCCACTGCGAAAGTTACAGAGTCTGCTAGAGAAACAGCAAAACTTTGTTCTTCAATCGTCCAAGGGCGGGGCATTCCTACGTGTTCTAAACAGAGAACTCCTGCTGTTTCACCGCCTATTTGAATCGGCGTATCTAGCATGGAAGTGATGCCGAAGGAAATTAGGTAAGATTCCGCAAATTCTCTAGTTCTAAAATCTTTTTGGGCGTCAAAGGCAGCAATTGCACGTTCTTCTCGCAGTGCTTGGAAATAGACAGGATAGTCTGCTGCTGCTAATTCCAAGCCGTGTGAGTGCTGGTTGAGAGTGCGATCGAACAAATCCAGGCACTCGATCTTGGATTTAGTGCGATCGTACAGCCAGACACTCGATCGGGCAACTTCCAGGGTACGGCTAGCAGTTTCAGTTATTTCTTGAAGCGCCTTTGTTAAGTCGCCTTGATTCAGCGCTTTATTTTTGGCTAAATCAATTAATGCCGATTTCTGTTTCTGTAGCTGAAATTCGCTTTGTCTCAGGGCATTTGTCCTCTCTTCAACTCGGATTTCCAGCTTTTCATTGAGCTTTTGCAACGCTATTTCAGCTTTTCGGCGATCGGTGATATCTGTCCCGATGCAGAGGATGCCCAAAAGTTTTCCCGCTGCATCAACCAGCGGTTTATTTGCCCAAGATACCCAAACGCGATCGCCACTGCGCCGGATATTTTCATTTTCATAGCTGGTAAAGCGATCGGGATTTTGTAAAATTTGACTATAAACCAACTCTAAGTTATTTCCTTCACAGTCCGTCGGTGGAATAATAGTTCCCAAGGCATTTTTTCCCAGAATTTCTTCCTCCTTGTAACCAAAGAATTTTTCAGCAAATTCGTTAAAAAAAGTAATATTGCCGTCAGCGTCCAGTTTCACAATAATACTGTTAGCATTTTCCACCAATTCTCGATATTTAATTTCGCTCTCCCGCAGAGAATACTCTGCTGATGTGCGTTCAGCTACTGTCGCTGCCAATAACAGCGAGGTAATCGTAATTACACCCATAAAAGCTTGCAACAATAAGATAGCCTGATTAATATTGTCGGCTTTGGCGGTGAAGGGTCCCCCTCCATGAGAACTGCCAAAAATTGCGATGATTGAGACAATAAACGATGCTAGGACAGCGGCTCGCTGACCGAATTGAAGCGCAGCCCACATTATCAAAGGAAACGGCAAATATTCCAGGGGATAACGAGAAATATAAGCTTCTTGTTTCGACTCAAAGACCAGCCAGCTCACCACAATTAATAATATTAACCATACTGCTCGCTCAATTAAATAATTTTTGTTTTTTTCTGTTTGTATTTTTAAACGATATGCGGTTACTTGAGGACGAAAAAATATTAAGATTAAGGGAGTGATAATTAAAACTCCCATTGTGTCTCCCAACCACCAATTCCATCGAGCAGACCAATATTCGCTCCACTCTATTTTTCCCGCTAAATATAGAGAAAATACGCCAATAGTGCAACTGATTTGAGTAGCAATTAGACCGCCAAACAAAATTAAATTTATTACATCTTTCAAGCGCTCGATAGAGAGACGAAACCGGAACCAGCCCAGGACAGTTACTGCAAAAACAGCTTGCAGAATCGCCCCGGCGTTTCCTCCCAGCCAAAGTGCAAATATCTGTTCAGTTGGGTTAACCAAATTGAGCAAAAATGTACCCAAAACTATGGCAGGCCAGACTTTACTCCCAAACAATAAAAGTCCGGCTTGGGCAATTCCTGCGGGCGGCCACACCGAGGCAGCAAAGGGATTGACACCTTGAATGGAAATTGCTAGCCTCGCCCCCACGGCGTAAGCGACAGCAACGACAATTACTTGGGCTAAGTACCGCCCAATTCGGGATTGAGGGAATCGCAGAAACTGATTTAGGTTCAGATTCATACCGAGTTTTAAGTTTTAGGGAATTTCACATTTCAAGGAAGAGGGAAGAAGGAAGAAGGAAGAAGGAAGAAGGAAGAGGGAAGAGAGAAGAGGGAATAGGGAAGAGAGAAGAGGGAAGAGGGAATAGGGAGGGAGCATTTCATATTTGTAAAAACACTTTTTCTGGTTCCTTCTTTTTGCCTCTTTCTTCCTGCATTTTGCCTCCTGCCTCCAAAGTCCAATTTTTAGCTGGGCTGAAAAAGTGAGATGCTCCCAAGAGGCTCGCAATGTAGGGTGTACACCGGGCACATTGCGAGCCTAAATGTAGGTGCGCGGTGCGCGCACCTTACCAATTAAAAAGGCTTAGTTGATGGCGGCTTCAATCCACTGTTTTAAAGTAGAATTTACTTCATCAATGAGAATTTCATGTGATTGGTGAGTTGCTCTTTCCACGACTTCAACTTTTCCTGCTTTCAGCGAACGACCCGGAACAATGCGATAGGGAATCCCGATTAAATCAGCATCTTTGAATTTAACTCCGGCTCGTTCGTCGCGGTCATCTAGTAGGGTTTCAATGCCAGATTGGTTGAGTTCTGCATAGAGTTTTTCGGCGACTTCTACTTGTTGGGCGTCGGAAATATTGGGGATGCTAATGATGGCGTGATACGGGGCGATCGCCACTGGCCAAATTATCCCGTCTTTGTCGTAGGATTGTTCTACGGCCGATTGAGCTAGCCGCGACACGCCGACGCCGTAGCAGCCCATCACAAAGGGCATTTCTTCGCCTTGTTCGCTGGTGTAGGTGGCGCCCATTGCTTGGGAGTATTTGGTTCCTAATTGGAAGATGTGACCGACTTCGATGCCTCTGGCGCTTTGCAAGGTTTGTTCGGGGTTGTGCACTGCCCGATCGCCCTTTTTGGCTGTTCTGACGCCTACAACCGTTGCTGCTAGAGGAAATTCTTTATCCCAATTAGCCCCGACAACGTGGTATCCTGATTCGTTTGAACCAGTGACAAAGTTTGTCAGGTCAACAGCAGTGCGATCGACTAAACGCAAAAACTTAGAGTTTACCTCCTTGCTCCCAGCGATATAATCATCAGCAACATCGGGAGCCATATAACCGAGAGGTAAAGATTTAGCCGCCCATTTCCGCTGAGCTTCCGCATCGGGAACAGTCAAAAATAAAACAGTTTTAGCTTGATAATTGCCCGCTAACTTCGTCAACTCATTCAGCAACTTTACCTGATTCACATCTTGGTCGCCGCGAATGCTTACCAATACCAAGACTGTGATGCCATTGTCGTAAACAGCTTGGTAAAGCACATTTTTGACAACTTGCGTCGGAGAACATTTCAAAAATTTGCAAAGTTTATCAATTGTTTCAGTTCCCGGCGTTTCCCGCTTTTCAAAAGTTGCAAAGGGCGACGCTTCGGCATCAGCAGGCATCGATACAGCCTTTTCCACATTAGCTGCATACTGACCATCTTCAGTATAAAGAACTTCATCTTCTCCCGCTTCAGCCAACACCATAAACTCTTGAGAACCAGAACCGCCAATTGCTCCCGAATCAGCATCTACTGCTCGAAATTGCAAGCCCGATCGGCGCAGCATATTGCTATAACCTTGAGCCATATCCTGATAAGTTTTTTTCAAACTTTCTTCGTTAGTGTGGAAAGAATAGCCATCTTTCATAATGAATTCGCGACCGCGCATCAAGCCAAAACGCGGGCGAATTTCATCGCGAAATTTAGTTTGAATTTGATACAAATGTACGGGCAATTGCCGATAGGAACGAATCATATCTTTAGCAATTGTAGTAATTACTTCTTCGTGAGTTGGCCCCAGTCCCAATTCTCGCTGCTGCCTGTCTGTCATGGCAAACATAATACCTTCAGCTTGAGTGTAGGTGTCCCAGCGGCCGGATTCCCGCCACAAATCAGCCGGTTGCAATTGCGGGAGGAGACATTCTTGAGCGCCGGTAGCGTCCATTTCTTCGCGCACAATTTGAGATACTTTTTTGAGAACTCGCCACATCAAAGGTAGATAAGCGTAAATACCGCTACCGATGCGCCGGATGTATCCGGCACGGAGTAATAGTTTGTGGCTGGGAATTTCTGCTTCTGCCGGGTCTTCGCGCAGGGTAACAAAAAGCATTTGAGAGAGTCGCATGGCTGATTTCCTTAAAATACCGGATGATTGTAATCTCAGATTAACTTCTGATATTATCAGACGTGAGGCGGATTTGATTAAATATATGAATAAAATTTGGCAAAACTACGAAAAAGGTATGGCAGTATTTGATAATTGTCACTCTCCTACTGTGCAATCTCAGTGGCTTGCCTTAAAAGATGAAATAGGAGAATTTGTTCAAGAACCTAATTTAAGCGAAATTTGGGATATTGTTCATGCTGCTGGTCGATTGTTTTACAAACTAACCGGAATTCCTTTCAATTTACTAGCCTATCCTACTGTTCGCAAACACAGTCAACGTTTCGAGGAGTACGGCTGTATTCGCAGCATTCGCAATTGTGAGGGTAAATGCTGCGGCAAAAATTCGTAGGGTACGCTGCGGCGCACCTAATATCATGTTTGTTGAATAACCCGCAATTACATTCTAATAACCGAATTCAAAAAACAATGCAACTTGAGGCAAGCGCCAAACCCATATCCAGTAACTAATTCCCACTCTAAAATCTAAAATCGCATGACCAGATTTATTCACGACCAATTTGCCAAACAGTATCTGAAAGAACTATTAACCCCTCTCGGTAATGTAGAAACCAGCCGGGATGTTGCTGGAGAAGTGAGGCAGGTTGACGTTTTATTTGCCCCGAAACCGGAACCGGAAGTCGAACCAACAGCCCTCGGCATTCTGGGTCAAATAGCAGCACAACCCGCTGTATTTGAACCCTTCCGCAGTCCAGTCCAAATCGGAGAAATTCGCAGTTGTCTGGGCAAACTCTTCGATATCCACGGCGAATTTGAACGCGCCGCAGCTAGAGAAAATACCCGGATTGCAGAGGCAGACTTGCCCCAACTCTGGATACTGTCGCCGACTGTTTCCGATACGATGCTAGCTGGATTTCGAGCGATTGCCGAACCAGAAAATTGGGTAAATGGAGTTTATTTTCTGGGCCCATCTCTGAAAGCAGCGATTATTGCCATTCACCAACTGCCCCGCACTCCAGAAACGCTGTGGCTGAGAGTTTTGGGGAAGGGAAACGTGCAGAAGCAAGCTATTGCCGAATTGAGAGAATTACCCTCAGATAATGTGTTTCGGGTGAGTGCGTTAGAATTGTTGTACAACTTGCGAACGATATTAGAAGTCCGCCAAGACATAGATCGAGAAGATCGGGAGTTAATTATGGAACTGTCACCCCTCTACTTGCAACGGCTGGAAGATGCAACTCAGCGCGGTATCCAGCAAGGTATTCAGCAAGGTATGCAGCGTGCTCAACGCCTGATGGTTGAGAGTCTGCTACAAGTAAAATTTGGCGAGATTGATGGAGAATTAACCCAAATAATCGAGCCTTTGATTCAACGAGAAGCCATCGAAATCACGCGACTGATTATGCAGCTCGATCGCTCTGAATTGCTAGCTCATTTTGAAGATAAAAATCAACCGGAATCCTAACTCAGCAGCGCACTCTACAATCGGTAGGGTGCGCTCAATATTACTTTACTATTTATTATGAACCAAATCGGGAGTTAATTATGGAACTATCACCACTCTATTTACAACGGCTTGAAGAAGCAACTCAGCGAGGTATCGAGCAAGGTATTCAGCGAGGTATCGAGCAATGTATTCAGCAAAGTAAACGCGAGATTCTTGAGAGTATATTACAAGTAAGATTTGGCGAAATTGATGAAAAATTAGCCCAAATAATTGAGCCTTTGATTCAACTAGAATGTCTGGAAATCACGCGACTGAGTATGCAGCTCGATCGATCGCAATTACTCGCTCGTTTTGAGCCTAAAAATTCAACGGAATCCTAACTCGCTAGCGCACTCTACGATATGTAGAGTACACCACATCGCACTTTACTAATATTTAGAACTGGTGGGGATCGCCCCCGCCTCCAACTTAAAACTTTTGGCGGACTCGGCTGCTATCAGTCCCAGAAAGACTGATTTCTGACTTTAGACGGATTTATTTTTTAGCTTCCACAGCCATAATAAGCAGTAAGGATGAGATAACTAGAGAACTGATTTACTACTCATCCCAATTTCACTTAATAAGGCCTTCTGTAAGATAAAGCAGAACCAAAACAAACCATCATCAAAAGATTACAAAATCCCCTATCAACAAGTTGGGGATAGTTTTCGCTATGCCGAGTTAGGCATAAAAACTTAGGAGGTAAATTATGTTTGAAAGCGAGTTATTACTGTCGCTGTACAGTCCCAAATTCAATATTGCCCAAATGCCAGTAGAAATAGATGGGGGATTTAACCACCCCGATATCGGAGGGCTGATGTTTTTAAGCCCTCAGTTTTTCGTGGCATTAATCGCCGGAGTCATCATGGCTTTCGGCTTCCAATTCCTGTTAACAAATTTCTCGATCGCCGCCAAAATATCAAATTGGGACGAGGCTTTACCCGACGATGACGATGATGAATCTGAAAGTTTGGGGAGTAAAGTTCGCAAGACTGAAGGTTTAGTCGGGGGTTGGATTTTAGTCACCGTTAACCTGGCTTTATTTTTGGCTTGTTTTCTGGCAGTCAAACTAACTTCAATTGCCTCGGTAGACGGAGCGGCAATTATTGGTGTAGTCATTTGGTCGGCGTACTTTTTAACGCTGGTGTGGCTCGGTTCTAGCGCCGTCGGTTCTATGATCGGTTCCTTGATAAAAACTGCTTTTTCAGGCGTTCAAGGCGTCATGGGTACTGCGGGTGCTGCGATCGGCGGCAAGATGGCCAGCGACCAAATGGTCAACACTGTAGAGGCATCTGTTGCCGCTGTCCGCCGCGAGTTGAGTTCGGCGGTAGACCCGGATAGCATTCGCGAAACACTGCAAGATTATGTGGGTTCTTTGCAGTTACCGAAACTAGATGTTAAGGAAATTCGCGGTCAATTTGAAAAGTTGCTGGGCGATGCAGATATCAAATCTCTTGCCGGAAGCGACCTTCTCAAGAATGTTAACCGCCAGACTTTTGTGGATTTAGTTAAGAGTCGCACAGACTTTTCTCAAGAGGAAATAACTCAAGTTGCTGACCAACTCGAAGGCGTTTGGAAGCAAACTTTCGGCAAGCAGCAACAGCAGAAAGACCCGAATTTAGAGTTGGTTGATTTTCTCAAGTTTGCAGCTCCCGATTTGCTGAAGTCTGAGGAGCTCAATGCCAAGCTGTCTCAAATTCTCGAAAGTAGGGAAAACAAATCGGAATCCAGCAGCGGTATGAACCGAGCGATGCAGTTGGGTGTCGAAGCTCTTGTCGGCACTGTTTTGTCGCGGACGGATTTGTCTGATTTGGATGTTGAAAAAATCTCTGGTCAGTTGCAACAACTGACAGCACAAGGAACTAAAAAAGCTAAATCTTTGGCTTCTCAGGTGGGCGATAAAGTGCCTGCGCTGCCTTTCAATACAGCTAAGGCTGATGTGGAAAACTACTTGATGAATGCCCAACCGTGGCATCTCAACCGGGAGACAATCAAGCAGGAATTTAGGGATGTGATTTACGACCCGGAAGCCTCTCCTGGGGCAGTATTGCGCCAGTTAGAAATGTTGAATCCAGATTATTTTGTAGGGATTCTGGGCCGGCGCGAGGGGTTTGCTCCGGAACAGGTGACGGAAATTGCCGAACAGCTTGAAGGTGTCCGACAAGAAGTGTTGGAAATTGTGCGAGATGCTGCTGGTGATGAACAGTCTCAAGATTTGCGGAGCCGGATTGAGAATTATTTGCGATCAACTGGCAAAGATGAGCTGAACCCTGAAGGTATTGAACGGGATTTCCAAGCGCTTTTGGAAGATCGGGATGCTGGTTTTGAGGCTTTGCGCGATCGCCTTTCGCAGTTTAACCGCGATACTTTGGTGCAGTTGCTCGGTCAGCGGGAAGATTTCAGTCCAGAGGAAGCCGATCAGTTAATCGGGCGACTCGAAAGTTCGCGCGATCGCGTGATTTATAAAGCTCAAGAATTGCAAGAGCAAGCGCAATCGAAAGCCCAAGAATTGCGACAAAAGGTAGAAGACTATCTCCGCAATACTAATAAGGAAGAACTCAATCCTGAAGCTATCGAGCGCGAGTTTCAAACGCTGTTAAGCGACCCGGAAGCCGGATTTAAAGCGCTGAGAGAACGCTTGTCTCAATTCGACCGCGATACGCTGGTGCAGTTGCTGTCACAGCGCCAAGACCTCAGCGAAGAACAGATCAATCAGACGATCGACCGGATCGAATCTGTGCGCGACAACATTATCCACGCGCCGCAAATAGTGGCAGATAAAGCTAAGCAACAGTACGAGGAAGTTACTGCCAAAATTGGCGAGTACCTGCGGAATACCAACCTGGAAGAACTCGATCCAGAAGGCATCAATCGGGATTTGACTAAATTGTTTGAAAATCCGAAAGAGGGTGCTTTGGCACTTCGGGAAAGACTTTCTCAGGTCGATCGCGAAACTTTAGTCAAGCTGCTGTCGCAGCGGGAAGATTTGAGCGAAGAACAGATCAATCGGACGATCGATCGCGTGCAAGATTCGATTCGCAGCATCGTGAAATCGCCCCGTCGCTTGGCATCTCGCGCTCAAAAAACAGTCCGGGATTTCCAAGGCAGTTTGGAAAATTACTTGCGGAATACGGACAAGGAAGAACTCAATCCTGAAAGCATCAAACGCGATTTGCAGTTGCTGTTTAGCGAGCCGGGTATGGGGATGCAAAGTTTGGGCGATCGCCTGAAGCACTTCGATCGATCGACTCTGGTAGCATTGCTGTCGCAGCGGGAAGACATCTCGTCCGAGGAAGCTAACAGAATTGCCGACCAAATTGAATCTGTCCGCAACCAAATTGTCGAACAAGTTCAAATGGTTCAGGATAAGTTTCAGTCAGCAATGGATGGTATTTTCGGGAAAATCCGGGATTACCTCAATTCCCTGGAGCGACCCGAACTCAACTACGAAGGCATCAAGCGGGACTTACGCAAAGTGTTTGACGACCCGCAGGCAGGATTTGACGCCATTAAAGAGCGTTTAGGTGAGTTCGATCGCGGTACTTTAGTTGCCCTGCTGAGTTCTCGTTCCGATATTTCCGAGGCTGACGCTCACCGAATTGTTGACCAAATGGAAGGAGCCAGGGACAGCGTTTTATTGCGATCGGAACGCCTGCAAAATGAAACCAAAAAACGCATCAAACAGCTCAAGAACAAGGCCAAGCAGCAAGCAGAAGATGCGCGCGAAGCCGCAGCAACGGCTGCTTGGTGGCTGTTCGGTACGGCTCTAACTTCTGTAGTTGTTTCGGCTTTGGCGGGAGCAATAGCAGTGGGCGGGATTTCGGGTTTGTTTAGCTAGATTTTCAACGAGTTTGAAATAAAGTTCTCCTGATTCTAGGCTGGCTGTTTGCCAGCCTATTTTCTTTGGAATAATCTCAGAGTCCTTCAGGATTCTATAGTTGGCGGAAACACTCTCGATAAATCGAGCGCCAAGTCGTGAAAATAAGGCAGATTAACAGACTCGTTGGGCAGAAAAATCAGCGTCCTGCGATAACCAAATTGGCCAGGGGCATTCTGATACGGATCGCTGTAACATTCCAAGCAAGTTTGTGATAAATTAAATATCCAATAGTTAGAGATTCCGGCTTCAGCATAAAGGGGGAGCTTAACCTGTTTGTCGTAACTCAAAGAAGAATCTGCAATCTCAATCAGCAACAGTATATCCCCTGGACAGGGGTGAGAGGATAGATAGTCGTCAGGGCGATTTTGTACGAGCGAAAAATCAGGTTCAGGTTCGCTGTTTGTCGGTAAAACGATGGGAGATTGACACTGTAAAGTTGCCCGATCTGCTACTATGGCGCTTAATTCCCGCAATAATCTTCTCAGACAGGTTTCGTGAGCGGTACCTTTAGCTGCCATTTTCACAAGTTCTCCATTAATTAGCTCAACTCGATCGTCCTCACCAAAGAACCCCAGTTCTGTCAGGCGGTGATATTCCGCTATGGTGAAGCGTTTTGCATTTGCGATCGACATAACAGCCACCTCAATACAGCTATGTTGCGATTATAGGCGATCGGCGATCGGCTAAACAATGCTAATCATGAGCTCCGCTAACAACAATCTTGTCAAATTTCCCTCATCCTTTGGTTGCAAATTTTCCCAATTTGGGTTGATTTACTCCCGGAAATTATGTCCGGGATCATCTCTGTCTTAAGCAAGATTCTAGCATCACTATTTATTAGGTACTTTAACTTAAGTAGCAAACAAAAGTTTTCTCAAAAATAAGAAAACTGAGCAATACATATTATTTTGGAGGCTTGAATGACCTTTACTACTACCAGCGCTTACGACCAAGGAAAAGCAGATATTAAGAAGTTGAGTGTTGACGACCAATTAGGTTTGCTGTGGTTTGTTTACACCCAAATGGGCAAGTCAATAACGCCAGCGGCTCCCGGTGCTTCCGGTTCCGACATCGCTCAGGGTTTGTTCGAGCAAGTCAAGCCGCTGCCCCACCAAGAACAACTACAAGTAATGCGCGACATTGCGTCAAAATCCAATACTGAAATCAGCCGGATGTACGGCTCAATGAGTCCTGAAACCAAGCTGGCTTTTTGGTATTTCCTAGCAGTAGGAATGGACGAAGGAACTATTATTCCTGTCCCTCCAGACTATCAACTTCCCGAAGCAGGAAAAGCTTTATTAGGAAAGATTGAGGGCATGGACTTCCAGCAGCAAATTGATTTCCTTCGCGGTACAATTTTAGAAATGGGTGCTGAAGCCGCTCCGGGTGCTGGCATTTAAAAATAGGACTTACGAAAAAAACCCGGTTTTTCGGAGAATATTGGGTGCGGCAACGACGCATTTAGGAAGAAACCCGGTTTTTAGCCGTTTGATGCGTAAGTCATCAAAAATGTTAGTAAGTAGCTCAAACTAATACGCCGCGCCAGAAACCCGGCTTCTTCAAGAAACCGGGTTTCTGGCTGTTCTGTTTTTTTAGGTTTACGGCGAATATCCGCACTTTACAGCTAATAACTCAATTCAAGGGATCTGTTTCCCACAAGTTCCGGCGCAGCGACTCTTAAACGCATATCTTCGCAGGCAACTGTTAGCAAGGGCTGACCTAAGTTTAAACTGGCAAAAGGACTTTCTTCTACCACTTCTAATTCGCCTTTAATCAAACCGATGCGAGACTCTAATCCTCCTTTAAACAAAAGCAAATTGCTGCGGTCAGCGCTGAAAACATTTCCGCTAAAAGGCAGCGTTAAAGCTAAAGTTTGCTTGCTGTAATTGAGACTGCACAATTGACGGTTTCCTTGGCTAACTGTGACGCGGTAGCCTAGGGGTGCTGCCTTTACCGAATCGCTGCCTTCCCAACTAAATTGAGCTAATTCTTTAGGCAGTCCCCAAATTTCGCGCCCGCCCGCTACCGAGTTAGGGTTGTCTACGTAAATATGGGAAATCCAAGCGCCCCATTTTCCTGCATAATTGGCGATCGCGCTAACTACAATTAACTCATTGTACTCCATCACCGAACCCAATCCGTAGGAGGATATATAAATGCCACCTAGGGTTTTTCCTGGCAATAAAGAGACAATTTCTAACTCAGAGGGAACCAAGGGGCGCACTCGTGCCACATCTACTAATTGTAAAGTCTCAACAGCATAACCTTGCAGATGCCAAGGTGCAGGTGGATATACCATTTTAAGTGATTTAATGTCTGATATTTTATCTTTATTTTAGCTTTGCGCTTCAAAAAGCAACAATTTTTGGTATTTCTTCACAAGTTGTTAGTAATTTACTTTATTTAAACAAATTAATATGTGACGATAAATTTGATGAATAGTTGACGTGGGTTATCTGTTGTAGGGGGGCGGGTTTAGTAATATTGTGAGTAGGAATTAGATATTATTCGTAAAACCCGCCCCTACAGATATTATCAGCGTTAATCGGCTTAAATCTGCGGTTAAAAACCTCCAAATCTACTTACTAGCATAACCCGTACTTACCAAAAACTCCCGCAACTTTCCAAAGAATTGAGTACGATCGCGTCCTTGATAAACCCTGTCCAACAACTGCCAACCTTCCGCCTCCTGGCCCATGACATACTTGTTCGCCATGAAGGCAGCCAACACCCCTTTCACCTCCCCATCTTCACTCAGACGCTTGTTAGATTCCAGCCAAAGCTCAGCAGAATTCGTGTATACTTCCACCGGATACTGTTTGCTAACATCTTGCATTTTACCCTGGCGGTATTGCCAAATTTGCAGCGGAAAGCGAGAATCAGCGTAATTTGTAAATGCCTCGGAAAATCTGCCGTCCTGACTCTTAAACTCTGGGATGTCATTTTTGCCAAAATCGACTATTTCGTAACTCACATTGCCCCAGAAATGCTTGATGTGAGTGTATTTGCTAGCTGCCGAGTCGTAGCGGTAAATAAACGAATAATTGCAGCAGCGGACGCCGCTTTTGGTTGACACTAAATCTGCCAGCACTTCCGGTTCCTTGTCGCCGTCCAAATCACGGATTCGTAGCGATAAAAAACGTCCTTCTGATATTTCCTCGCTGGCTCTTTTGTCGGGATTATCTACTAGAGAACGAGTCGGAATCAGCACTGGTTCTTCTAATAAAGTTTTACCGTCGCGGATAATTATGATGCGGAGATTTTTAGCATTTTCTGCTTCTTTTACGAACGAAACTTCTGCCCGAACTTTCCCCGCTTCTGAGGTTTCTGTTGTTCTTGGCGGGCCGATATTCGGCGGAACTTGGGCGATATATTGGGCAGGAACTAAGGCAGTTTGACCGGGTTTGGCGATCGCCTGACAGAAAAAACTTGCTACTTCGGCGCGAGTAGCATTCCGAGTAGGTTCTAGCTGTTTAACAGCAGGATAATTGACCACAAGTTGTCTTTCTGTGGCGGCGGCGATCGCACTTCTGGCCAGTTCGGGAATGTCCCGCGCATCTTCAAAAGTCGCATCCAAAATCTCAGCCGCCGGCCCTGCAGGTGTATATTTTAAGCCGCTGGTTAAAGCTACCAAAACCTGCCAGCGGGTAACATTCAAAGTGGGGTTAAAGATACTGCCACTGTATCCAGACATAAAACCCGTTTGATAAGCTTCTCGAATTGCTTTAAAACCCCAGTAATTCGTGGGAATATCTGCAAAGTCGATCGGAGCGCGGACGGTTTTGGCATCGGGAAAAGCCATGCGAACCATCGCCGCAAACTCAGCGCGGCTGACGGGGCGATTCGGGCGAAAAGTGCCATCTTCGTAGTAGCCACTGATGATTTTTTTCTGTGCTAACTCCTCAATGCAAGCTTGCGCCCAATGGTCGTTAACATCCTTAAATTTGAGTTGAGCAAATGCCGGGGGTACATTCATGCCCGGAAACAGTACATTGGTAATGATGATGCCCAAGGCAACGACTAAAGCAATGATAGCTTGCCATCTGTGCGATCGAATCATAGAACAGACTCCTCTACTTACAAATTGGCGATCGAAACTTTCGTAAAATTTATATAATATCAGGTATATTAACCCGATTTAATACCAGTTCTTAAATTTTTACCTACAACTAAGGACACGGCAATGCCATGCCCCTAATTTTTCGATTTGTATAATAAAG
The DNA here is from genome assembly GCF_036704705.1 of Microcoleus sp. K1-B1. Lineage (NCBI taxonomy): Bacteria > Bacillati > Cyanobacteriota > Cyanophyceae > Oscillatoriales > Microcoleaceae > Microcoleus > Microcoleus sp. K1-B1. The sequence goes on from NZ_JAUBSH010000038.1 coordinate 20,026, forward strand.
CTTACTTCGACTCGAAAGTCATCTCCACGGCCATTGTTGTTGTGATTGTTAATTCTTCAGAACTGCCAGCATTTTTAGCACTCATTTCGCTATTTGAACTAACAGACGCAGTAGACCGAAAAGGGTTTAATCTATCCAAGCGCATTGTGATTGCTCCCCCACCCTCAGAAGTAAAAGATTTTAGGGTTAAGGTAGTTCCCGGAGGCAGTTGGGGAGAGGTAATATTTTGAGGGTTTGCTTGCTGCTCTATACTTACATTCAGAGAGGCAACTCCATCTTGCCAGCTAGCCAATTCATAGGTAGAAATGACATTCATATTCATACCACTGAAATCAGAGGAAGAAGAAACGCGCCATTTGGCTCCTTTTCCGACTGCTTCTGCAGGCAGCGGCGAGGCAAGTTGCTCTAGAGATTTAGACGTTTGTCTAACCATTTGTTTGAGGTTGTTGTCAGCTCCTTCGGGCAAAATAAAGTTACCTCCTTTATTAAAACCGCGATTGTCCATGATGAAAGAGCCTTTCATTCCGACCATGCTTTTGAGTGCGGAACGCATGGCATCTAGGGCTGCTGGCGGGGTATTTCCAGTATCGCCGATGATATCTGCGTTAGTATAAGCAAACTCGTAGTGAATATCACCGTTGGGATCAATTTTAGTGACTTTTGTCTCGAAAGTCATCACCGATACTGGACTTTTAGCCGCAGGCGAAGAGCGACCCAATGCGGATATTTTCATATCCATTTTTAGGGTCATAACTGTCGTTTCTTTGACATCGATAGCTGGTTTTAAACGCAGTTGCTGTCGGGGTTCCACTCCCGGATTTAGCAGTTCCACTTGCGGGGTTTTTGAGTTGGTGGCAGGCGCGGATACGCCAGGGGATGGCTGCTGAACTAGAAGTGGAGTTTCAGCACTTAGGGAAGCAGGAGAAAGCTCGATCGCCCATCCGGCACTTACCAAACAAAGAGATGCAATAAACTGTCTTTTTTTCATGGATTTAATTTCCTGTTATTTGAATGTTGTTCTGTTGCCACAGTCGATCGACTGTCACGAATTTGTAACCTTTGTACAAAAGCAATGGAATTATTTTATCCGCCGAAGCTGCAACATCTTCACCACCGCAAAAGCCGTCGTGCAGTACAATAATTGATCCGTTTTCTGTTTGCTGCACGATGCGACTAATAACTTTCCTCACCCCCGGCCGCACCCAATCTTCCGGGACGACACTCCACATTACAGGACGATATTCCCACTGTTGCAATAACTCTAATGTTCGCGGCGTAAAAATGCCGTTGGGCGGCCGCACGTCCAGGATTAATTCTGGGTCTAAATCGCAAGCTTTGGCAATTGCTTTTTGCGTGTCTTCTAAACTTTGTTTGAGTTCGTGGGTTTTTAGTTTGGGAAACGATATATGCTGGTAGCCGTGGAGGCCGATCCAGTGTCCGCGATCGTACACTTCTTTAGCCGTTTCAGGATGCCTGTCCACGCAAAAACCTAGCCAGAAAAAACTAGCTTTGATGTCGTATTTATCTAAAATTTTTAACAGTTGAGGTGTGTGCTGACGGTGCGGCCCGTCGTCAAATGTGAGGGCAATTTCTCGGCTTTTGATATCTCCCGTCCACAGACATCTGGGAAAAGCAGATTTGAGGATGGGATGAACGACAGGAAACAGGGGTGCTAATGGCATTGATTAATGTTGTTTAGGGCGATCGGGTAGAAATGAAGCTGCGTTACAATAGAATAAAGTTAACTCAATCGAGGTAAATATGACAACTGCCGTTGATATAGGAACGCTAATTGTCCGCACGCCCGGAACTTGCGGCGGCCGCCCGCGAATTGCAGGAACTAGAATTACGGTAGAGAACATTGCTATTGATTTTAATGCGGGATGGACTCCTGAAGTAATTGTTCAAAAGAGAACGCACTTGAATTTAGCACAGGTTTATGCAGCCTTAGCTTACTATTATGCGAACAAAAAGCAAATTGACGCGGAAATAGCAGCAGAAAATGCTGAGTGGGAACGCTTGGAAGCAGACGAAGCAGACTCTATGGCAGGTAAGCTATCGTGAGTAAGATTCGTTTATATCTGGATGAGGAGATTCAGGAACAAGCTCTAATCTTAGCTCTGCGAAATTCGGGTGTAGATGTGATAACAACCTCGGAGGCTAACAGGCTGAGTTTTTCCGATGAAGAACAGCTCATTTGGGCAACCGAGCAAGGGCGAGTCGTTTACAGTTTTAATAGGAGAGATTTCAGCCGTTTACACAATATCTGTATTGCAGAAGAGAGAAGTCATACTGGAATCATTCTTGCACAACAGCAGCGGTACTCTGTGGGCGCACAGTTGCGGGGACTTTTGAATTGGATTGCTGCTAAGTCAGCAGAGGAAATGATCGACAAACTGGAGTATCTTGGAACTTATATAAGAGATGAATAAAAATATGAAAGAAACTTGAGTGAGTGCCAAATACTTAATGGTTTAACTCCTTTGATATAGACTAAATCTAGCCACAGTCGATCGACCTCTATCTCGCGGTCGATGCGATCGCCCTACAGTGTCTTCCTATACTAAAAACTAGCACAAGTAATCTACCAACCATCAAGGAGGAACAATGACCGAGGAATATTTAGCCGAACGAACAGTTTCAGCCGTATTTAAGGAAGAAGAACAATTAGACGGCGTAATTCGGCGGTTGCTCGATCGCGGAGTTTCCCGCGACCACATCTCAGTAATGGGAAAAAACTTTCAATCTAAAACTAAAATTGCCGGCTTTATTACTAAAAAAGATGTGATATTAGGCGGTCTGCGAAGCGGGGCGATTTTTGGTTCCTTATTCGGTTCTTTTTTGGGTTTGCTAACAGGCGTCGGCGTGCTGTTTATTCCCTTTGTCGGTGCAGTAGTATCGGCGGGCCCGCTGGGTGCGGTACTGTTGGGTGCTGCTAGCGGCGCGATCGCAGGTTCGGCCGGTGCGGGTCTAGTTTCCGCTTTAGTCACCTTGGGAATGCCGGAAGACAAAGCAACTATCTATCAAACCCGCGTTGAAGCAGGCGAATTTCTCGTGATGGCAGAAGTCGCCGCAGATAAATCCGGCGAATTTCAACTCTTGCTAGAAAGTGCAGGTGGCGAAGAAGTTTCAGTTAGCGAAATGACGCTGCCGCGCGCTGTCAAAGGTCGCTGCAATAGTCCGGCAGACTTATCTCCAGAAGTGCGATCGCACCTGTCGGAAGCAGCTCAAAAAACCTTTATGGAATCCTACAACGCCGCATTTGACGAAACCAACGACTCGATACAAGCGGAACACACCGCTTGGAACGCCATTCACCAGCAGTATGAAGAAGATGAAAACGGCGTTTGGACTAAGCCTTTAGCGAAAGTCTAGTCTTGCAATCGCAGTAAAGTAATAAAAAATACAATCAAGCCTCTAGAACTGCGGTTCTGGAGGCTTTTGCGATTTTAGATTTTAGATTTTAGATTTTAGATTTAAAAATGGTGCAAAACTTAATTCGTAAAGACTTGGAAATTACCGAAAGTCTCATTACTTTTTGAAAGTGATATAGCAATCCTCGCATCATTTGTGAATTTCTTACTCCCTCCCCGCGGGTTCGGGGAGGGTTGGGGTGGGGTAAAAAATTTACGACTAATTTAGGATTGCTATATTGCACTAGGTTGCGTTGTCAAGTACAATCTATAAGCTTGCAATATAAAATTGAGTTAAGCAAATGCAAAAATACGTTTGTACAGTTTGCAATTACGTCTACGATCCAGAACTAGGCGACCCCGACGGAGGCATAGCTCCCGGTACACCCTTTGAAGATATCCCCGACGATTGGGTTTGTCCCACTTGCGGGGCGGTAAAATCGGATTTTGAACCAGAATAAGCGAGAAAAAATTTGTCCGATCGAATGCTCAAAATTACAATCATCGGTGGCGGTGCTGCGGGTTTTTTTAGTGCAATTACCTGTGCCAAAACCTACCCGCAGGCCCGCGTCACTTTACTAGAAGCTGGCCGACAACTCCTGGCAAAAGTTCGCATCTCTGGCGGCGGGCGCTGCAATGTGACTCACGCTTGTTTTGACCCCGGTGTTTTAGTGCAGAATTACCCCAGAGGAGGGAAAGCTCTGCGCGGTGCTTTTACTCGATTTCAACCCCGCGATACTGTAGAATGGTTTGCAGGTCACGGTGTGAAGTTGAAAACAGAAGAAGACGGGCGAATGTTTCCGATCACAGACGATTCGGCGACAATTGTTAACTGTTTGATTCGGGCTGCTGAGGATGCAGGCGTGAAAATTCGCACGGGTGATGCAGTCGTTTCTGTAAAGAAATTAACATTGGAGGGCGGGCACGGGGGCACCGCCCCTACATTTGAAATTGAGTTGAAATCTGGGGAGAAATTGAAGTGCGATCGCATTCTTCTCGCTACAGGCAGCAATCCATCGGGTTATAAGTGGGCAAAAGAGTTAGGTAATACTGTAGAACTGCCCGTTGCTTCTCTATTTACTTTTAATATTTCCGACAGCAGAATCAAAGATTTAGCCGGAATTTCTGTTCCTAATGCTAAGGTGAAATTGCCGGGAGCTAAATTAGAACAAAGCGGGCCTTTGCTAATTACTCACTGGGGTTTAAGCGGGCCTGCTGTACTCAAACTTTCTGCTTGGGGTGCGAGATTTTTGCACGATCGCCATTATAAAACCTCTGTGCTGATTAATTGGCTTCCCCAGTACAATGCGGAAGTTTTGCGACAGCAACTGCTAGCGGTTAAGTCGCAGTTGTCGCACCGATTGATTGTCTCTAGCTGTCCGTTTCCGGTGCCGCGCCGCCTGTGGGAACGCTTGACAAGTTCGATCGGCATTGATGAGCAAAAACGCTGGGCCGACTTATCTAACAAAATCCTCGATCGCCTCCTGCAAGAACTCGTTCAAGGCGAATATCAGATTGCCGGAAAAGGCGCATTTAAGGAAGAATTCGTCACCTGCGGCGGTGTCAACCTCAAAGAAGTCGATTTCAAGACAATGGAAAGCCGCCGCTGTCCCGGACTTTTCTTTGCCGGCGAAATCTTGGATATCGACGGCGTGACGGGCGGTTTCAACTTCCAAAGTGCTTGGACTACGGCGTGGTTGGCCGGGAACGCGATCGGCAAATGATACCATTTTAGATTTTAGATTGGTCAATAAAGGTGTAGGAGTTACGATCGGGCGATCGGCTTGCCAATATTAAGTTTTGTGTTATTTTTGAATTAAGGCGCACCAAATGTGTGTCAACTTCAGCTTGTAGACACAATTCGCAGTTTTGCGTCCTTCAACATCGGGTGAGATACATGAAAAACTTGAATCTAAAAACCCTAAAGTTCGATCGCAACCTTGAGGGCCATATTGACTCACCTTTCATCGAAAAAAATGGCTTGCTGGAACTCAACCCCAAATTTATCACTCCCGAATTTTTAACAGCCTGGACGTTTGAAACACACCTGTACGACGAACAAGTTGCGATCGACCACTTTGTCCTCACATTCCCTAGCCGCACCGAACTCGAAAACTACCCCAAATCTTTTTACCCCTTCGGCGCCAAAACAGTTGAAGGCCCCGACTTGTTCCCGATTAACTTTTGTGCGGACAACATTAATGTTCCCTGCGACTTGTGGCTGCATTTAATGACCTTATTAATGCCAGTCGGCGGCTTAGTAGTATTAGATGCGCCCCACGCACCGGGCGACCAAACAGACCGCTTCCAGCAAGAAAGAGGATTAGAAGCAGTTCACCACGTAGCGATTCGAGTTGAAAACGTGCAGAATGCTGCTAAGATATGGCAAAATAAAAACTTTAAACCGCTATCAGAGCATCCTCTAAACTCCGGCTCATTAACCCAGTGGTTTGTGCAAAACCCCGCCGGACAAATTCTCGAATTAATAGAACGTCGCCCCGGCAACAACGCCACCTTTGACTGCAAAAACATCGCAGGTTTGCGCCTTAGTGAAGTCGCCAGTCAGTAGTCAGTAGTCAGTTGGCAGTAGTCAGTAGTCATTAGTTGACGGTTAACAGTTAACAGTCAACAGTCAACAGTCAACAGTCAACAGTCAACGGTTAACAGTCAACAATGCCCAATGCCCAATTCCCAATGCCCAATTCCCAAATATATGGTTGCAATAAAAATCCCCAAAGTCACCATTCAACCCCCAACATTCAACTCAATTGAAGAAGAACGCCGCCACCGCAAACAGCGTTTAGCCGCCGCATTCCGATTATTTGCCCGCTTCGGATTCAGCGAAGGAATTGCCGGACACATCACCGTCCGCGACCCCGAACACCTAGACCATTTCTGGGTTAATTCTTTTGGAATGCACTTTAGTTTAATTCGAGTCAGCGACCTAATTTTAGTCAACCACAAAGGCGAAGTAGTTGAAGGAAATAAACCCGTAAACGAAGCAGCATTTGCCATTCATTCCCAAGTGCACAGCGCCCGCCCCGACGTAATTGCAGCAGCCCACGCTCATTCTCCCTACGGCAAAAGTTGGTCGAGTTTGGGCCGCCTGCTTGACCCGCTAACCCAAGATGCTTGTTCTTTTTATCAAGACCAAGCTTTATTTGACGATTACACCGGAGTTGTTTTGGAAATCGAAGAAGCTAAACGCATCGCCAAAACTTTAGGTGAGAAAAAAGCGATTATTTTACAAAATCACGGACTGTTAACAGTAGGTCAAACAGTAGATGAAGCGGCTTGGTGGTTTATTGCAATGGAACGTTCTTGTCAAGCGCAGTTAATGGCCGAAGCAGCAGGAAAACCAATTCTCATCAAGCCAGAATGTGCGCGTTTAACACAGCAACAAGTAGGGTCTCACCGCATGGGATGGTTTAGCTTTCAACCGCTTTATGACATGATTGTGCGTCGGGAACCTGACTTATTAGATTAGCAACTAGGCGGTTGAAACCGCTACTACACAAACACATTCCGCCTGCGGCGAATCAAGAATGAAGGGGGTATTAAAGCCGGATTTAGTATCAGAAGTGCAAAATTTATCAATTCATCCTGACACGGATTCCAGCCAAGCTATCAAATCCTCTTGACTGGTAAAATCTAACAATATTTCTCCTAAATCCTCTAATTGTTCGAGAGATAACTGTTGGATGCGAGTTTGAATTTCCGGCGAAATTTCACCAGTGCGCCGCGCCACTTGACGCAGAATTAATGCTGTTTGCCCCTCAATTAGACCTTCTTGGCGACCTTCTTGGCGACCTTCTTGGCGACCTTCTTGCATCCCCTTAATAACAGCACCGCGTTGGTCTTCAAAGAACATTTCCCGCTTTTCTAATGATGCTAACTCGTCAAGGTTTAAGGTAGACCTGTTAGCAATGTTAAAAGCTGTTTGAATTTCGGGTACTGACGCCAATTTATCCGGTATTTCCTCCAGTTCAGGAGCATTTTTTATAAAATAAATCCAGCTTTGAATCAGATTTTCAACTTGTTCTAATTTTTTGTTAAACTTTGGTAGTTCAACAAAAACTAACTCTATTTCCCGATAATACTCGAAGTTTTCTTCGACTTCTTTAAATACAAAATGTGAGAGAAACTTTTCGGTATTTTCAAACAGGATAAAATCAGTAATTGTGAGAGCGATGAGAGGATTTAATTTTGAGTAGCCTTCTCTCCGTTTGAGTTGAGTTGCGTAGGTTTTTGCTGCATTATATATAACGCGCTTAGTAAAAGCTTCTACATTGATGACCTGCATTTCGATAATTACAGTTTTGTTGCCCGTAATTTTTGCTTTGACATCCAGGTAAGTGTCTTTTAACCCAGTAATGCTCGGTGCGGCGTAGGGATCGATGATTTCTAAGTCTGTAATTGTCGGCTCTGCGTTGTAGAGCATGGCATTTAGGAAGCTAATCAAAACTTCTTTGCTCTGGGGCGAAGCAAAGATTTTTTTGAAACCAAAATCTGTCTTAGGATTTATGAAATTCATAATTTCTAATTAGTAATTGGTGTTTAATTGGGGTAATTATATCACAAAAGTCCTTCCATTTCTAAGTCTTCAATTATCTGCAATCCTCGCGGGTCGCCGACTCGCAATAGCGAAGATTTAGCATCTTCCCGCACGCCCATATCTTCATCTTCTTCTAAAGCTTCAATCAGACCATCGATCGCCCCAGCGTACACTATATTATTCGGCAATTCGCGGGCCAGTTGCCCGATCGCCCAAGCGGAATTACTTCGCACAGCAGACACAGCATCTCCCCGCAGCGCTTCAATCAACGGCGGAATCGCCGCAATCACCACATAGTAACCAACTTTTGCCATTTGACCCAGAGAACTCGCCGCCCACAAACGCACCGCCGAAATATCTGTTTTCAGAGCATCAATTAAAGATGGCAAAGCGCGGTGGTCCCTGCAATTTCCCAAAGCCCAAACTACCCCTTTGCGAACGTAACCGTTCCAATCGCGGTTAAGCTGAAGAATCAGTGGTTCCACAGCATCGGGACTCGGATTTCGCCCCAACGCATAAGCCGCGCTGACTCGCACCAAGGGGCAACCGTCTCTCAACAAATTAATTAAATGCGAAATTGCTCGATCGTCCTGCAGTTCGCAAAAAGCCCGCGCCGCAATCATCCGGTGCTGAGGTTCCGGGGATTCCAGCAAAGGCAGCATTTCATCGGGATCTGGCAGCGGGGGTTCGGATTCGTCAAAATGATCCAAAGGGCTTTCCAGTTCCGTGTCAGTATCAAGGGCGTTGGAGTAGTCGTTATTGTTCATAAAAAAACTTTACCGCACAGAGGATGCTCCTAAGCAACTCAGTCAGCAGTCAGCACTCAGCAGTCAATAATTGTAGGGGGCGCTTGTCAGCAACAGGCTTTTCGGCCTGTTCCACAACAGATAAATTTTCTTGTGGAACAGGCTTTTCGGCCTGTTCCTAAAAGGCTAATTGAGAATGGTGCAACATATGACTTACTACAAACAAATTCCTCTGCTGTCACCTAAGTTTGTAGTGAGGACTTCAGTCCTCATAATTGCTGTCACCTAAGTTTGTAGTGAGGAATTCAGTCCTCATAATTGGGATGAATCAGGACCTTAACCCTGATTCCAAACCAGTAGAATTTATATTTCAAAGGGATTTGAGCATCGAGAGGGAATGAGTTTGATAGCCTAATTTTTGATAGAGATTCACCGCAGGCTGATTGCTCAGAAATACTTGCAAACCAATTTGCCGATCGCCCCTTTCCCGCGCCCAATTTTCAGCATGAATAACTAAAGCTGCACCGACTCCTAGACGGCGATGTTCCGGTGCTACGTAAAGCAAAAAAATGTGAGCGTAGCGTTCTCCGGTGGTTTGGTCGATCGCATTTCCCAACCACAAACATCCGACAACCGATGTCAGATTTTGGGCTTGAGATGAGGGATTGAGATACTGCGAGGGAAGCGCCGGCAAAATTTCTGCCTCTTCCTGGGTGTTTTTCTGGCACTCTACCCACCAAACCGGCGTCTGGTTAGAAAAATACTGCTCGACAGTTTGAGCCAAATGTCCCAATTCCCCATCCGGGTAAAGCTCTCGGTAAGTCCGGTGCATAAACTTTACCAGTTTTGCTCGATCGACTCCAGATCCTGAGCGCAGCCCGTAGCCCGGTATTAATTGAGCAGACATCAGCTCAGCGGACACGGAAAGCGGCATAATTTAGCCCCAAGAAAATTGGATTCACCACTGCCGCTTGCTTTTGGGGGATCGCTTCCTCAATCGGTGCCGGGGCAGCCATGTCACCAGGCAAAAAGATGCGAGCACTGACTGCTACCAGAGCCGCGAAAAATACTAATACCGCTATTAATGGAGCAATGTATTGACGAATGATACCCATAACCGCAAAAACTTAATTCTTGAGTTGATATTATCAAGTGTACCATACAAATCTTGTCAGCTATAATGGCTGCCATTGGACAATTAGCTCAAGCCTGAGCGATCGCAAATACCAACAAACAGAAAATATAATATTATGAGTGCCTCGCCTGCTGTTTATGAAGCTCTGGCTAAATCAATTGTTTTTTTGAATCAAAAACCGAGCGCGCAAAATGAAGTTTCGAGTTTCCTAGATACTAATGGCTACTATATCGATCGCATATTTGACGACCCAGAAACAAACTTTTATGCGATCGGGTTCGGTTCATCCAATCCAGAAAACCCGCCCGCCCTCGTATTTAAAGGTACAGACTTCATCGACGGCGACGCTATCTTTTCCGACTCACGGGACATTGGTTTACCTGAATTTGAAAAGAACAAAGATAATATCCAAAATTGGCTCACAGAAATCGGTCAAAATACTGGTAAAAACCCCAACAAATTATTGCCCGATGTCATCGGGCACAGTTGGGGCGGAGCAGTCGCTCAAATTGTAGCAACCGAATACACAACTCTGATCGGCGATATCTTTACTTTCAACTCTCCGGGAGTATCAGCGAGTACATTCACCAGTTTTCGGAGAAATCTCGGCAGAGTCGGCAACAAAAATGTCACTCACTACATTGTCAGCGGAGATGTAGTCAGCTTGTTTGGGGAAGCCTTTATTCCGGGTAAAGTATTTATCCAAAGTTTTACCGATCCGAGTATTAATCCCTTAACTGTTTTGGCAAAACATCGAACTGAAAATTTGTTAACTACTCCGCCCGTGGGTTTTTTGCAGAGGCAAATTTCCGTAGAACAATTAAACAGTCCCGAATTTACTTATAACAACGATTCAGATTTTAACGAGTTTATCGCTGCGATGAATTTGGCCCTGCCCAATGTGTCAGTCGCCATCAGAAGCAGAGGCGGTGCAGAGAGTGTGAGAACAGCACCAGAATTTTCTTTTGTGCAGTTGATCAGACAAATGCAATTCGGTTTAGCTCCCTTACAACCGAATTATTTATCAGGCGACGCTCGCAACAATACTGCTACCGGGGGCCCTGGAGAGGATACAGTTATCGGCAACGGCGGTAACGATACTCTCAGAGGCAATCGAGGTAATGACAGCATCATCGGTGGTGATGGCGACGATTTCTTGTACGGCGGTAGAGATAACGATTATTTGGAGGGTGGCGACGGAAACGATTTGGTTTCCGGCGAGTTGGGCAACGATTTTTTAATTGGTGGTGCGGGGCGCGATCGCTTTGTATTGGAATCAGGTGGCGGAGCCGATGTAATTGTAGATTTTCAAGATTCTCAAGATTTAATTGTACTGTCGCGGGGTCTAACTTTTCCTCAAATTAGAGTAACCCAAGGTGGTGACGGAGTTTTAATTAGTATCCCGATTACTGGGGAAATTCTTGCTACTCTCAGAGGCGTAGTTGCCAGCGATATTACGCGGGTAGATTTTGTATAGCTTTAGGGTGCTCAAAATTTGTATTTTTGGTGGCGCAAAACCTGCCTAGGTTTTGTAGCAAGAGGTTTTTTTGTATTAAAAAATATCTTTTAATTTGCCCCTAAAAATCCCATAAAAATGACCAATTAATATGGTCAATAAACGAAGTTTAGAGTAAACTTAGTTAAGTAGCTTAAAAACTAATTCCCCATCAAACTACAGGAAATAAAAAAATATGCCCTCCTCCCCCGCCGCTTACGAAACTATAGCCAAGCAAATTGTTTACATAGATGACGAGCCCGAGTTTCAAACTTTAGTTCAAACAGGTTTGAGTGCTGCTGGCTATCAAATCGATCGCACCTTTGACGATCCCGGAACTGGATTTCACGCGATCGGCTTAATTTCCACCACCCCAGACAAACCGCCAGTTTTGGTATTTCGCGGCACCGACTCGCTCACAGACGATATTGCCAACGGAGACCCGCGCGGCACCGGTTTCAACCAATTTGAAGCCAACAAACAAGCATTAGGAAATTGGCTGACCCAAATCAGTCAAGATACAACCAAAAACCCCAGCCGCTTGCCACCAGACCTTCTAGGACACAGCTTGGGCGGCGCCATAACGCAACTAGCGGCCACTGAATTCACATCTGCGATCGGAGATGTTGTCACCTTCAATTCTCCCGGAGTTGCTCAAAGTACAGTCAATTCATTTAAGCAGAAAGTCGGTGCCGGAAAAAATGTAACTCACTACGTAGTTGAGGGCGATTTTGTTAGTTTGGGAGGAGAAGCTTTTCTCCCCGGAAAAGTAGTTCTTCAAACATTTACTAACCCGGTTATCAACCCGCTACTTGTCTTGGACAAGCACACGCAAAGCGGTTTGTTAACTTCTCCACCTCCCGGCTTGACTCAGAAAGAAATCTCTGTAGACGAGTTGAGCCGCCCTGATTTCACTTTCACAGATTCAGATTATTTAGAGCTGTTAGCTGGCTTAGACTTTGCACTGCCCGCCTTGGCAACCTCCCTGGAATCGCGCAGCAGTTTAGAGCAATTAAGAACCACTCCGGGAGCCTCATTTTTAGCAAACGTTGCAGCAATGCAAACTGCTCTAGATCCATCCCAAAGTAATAATTTATTCGGCGACGATACCAACAATACAGCATCAGGTTTTGGAGGTGACGATATTATCACGGGCAATGGGGGAAACGACACTCTCAGCGGCAACAAAGGCAACGATATTATCAGCGGTGGCAGCGGCAACGACCAGCTATTAGGCGGCAAAGGGGATGACAATTTGAGCGGTGGAGAAGGAGACGATACACTCATTGGCGCAGGGGGTGCGGATCTCTTAATCGGTGGCACTGGACGCGACGTATTGGTGTTAGGAGCAGGTGCCGGTACAGATACACTTATAGACTTTCAAAAGGGTCAAGATTTAATCGGTTTGAGCGGAGGTTTGAGCTTCAACCAATTGAGAGTTACTCCAGGCGATTTTATAACGACGATCGAAATTGCCAGTAACGGCGAAGTTCTTGCCAGTATTACTGGCATTCCAAGTAGTCCGCTAACAGCTAGCGATTTTATTGCGATTTAGTTGGCGGCTGGCAATACAGATATTGGGTAGGGACACAACATTGTTGTGTCCTTATTTTGTCTTATGAACGCAAGCGCACACAATTTATACTCGTTCGATGATTCAAAACATCAATATTCCAGCAGGGGCAGGTTCACCGAAATCTCGAAAAAAAAGTGCAGACATTGGTAAACCGGCGTTGCATAATTGCGGGATGATTTTGATTGCTTTGTGGGATGGGCGTCCCGCCCGTCCAGTGTATTTTCACAGCAGGCGGGACGCCTAACCCCTACTCCCCACAAGAATCATCCTCAAATTGTGCAACGCGGGTAAACCCCCCCACCGGGATCTTATAATTATAGCGATCGGACTTGATATTAATCGAAATCGTCCAGTCCAGGCCTGGGCATGGATGCTAATTTTTTCTCATCTTCTAGGGGCAGAAAGAAAATCGTCAGCATACCGGGAATCACAGCCAGCGCGCTCATCAAAAAATAATTTTGATAGCCGAGATTCGCCTGCAAGTAGCCGCTAAAAACGCCCGGAATCAGCACTCCTGCGGCCATAAAAGCAGTTGTAATTGCATAGTGAGATGCTTCGTATTCAGGGCGGACAGTCCGCATCAAGAACACTGTATAGGCAGCTACGCCAAGTCCGTATGTAAATTGCTCGATCGAATTTACAGCATAAGCCCATTCAATCCCCGGTTGATTGATTGCCAACAGCCAATACAGCACGTTAGTCGAATTTTGCAGAATTGCCGTCGGCCACATCCATTTTTTCAATCCTTGTTTGGCAATCAAATAGCCGCCCAGCAACCCTCCAATTAACAGAAACATTACCCCTAAAGTACCGGATAATAAGCCCATATCTGACGTAGAAACTGCTAATCCTCCTTTCTCAACTTTATCCATTAAAAATGGAGGAGCCATTTTAAACGTCAAGGCATCGCCCAAGCGAAAAATCAAGACGTAAGCCACAATCCAACCTATTTTATCTTGCTGAAAATATGTTTTGAATGCTTCAATAAAGCTGGTTCTTTGTTGAGGAGTGTCGGATTCCAGATCGTAATTGCGAGGATAGGGAAGATACCACCGCTGAAAAAGATATATCAGCACAAACATAATCGCACAAATGCCAAAGGCTGTCGCCCATCCGTAGTTAAGCGCAGACACGCTAAAATCCGAACCGAAAAGTGACAGCGGAATGTTTTGATATATTTTGGTGTCGCCTGTATTTCCGGTGATTAAATGCTGTTCGGCCAGTTTCCCGGCTAAGAAAACCAATAAACCGCTACCGGCAATGACAGCACCTCTATAAGCGGTGTTGCGAACCCCGACAAATAGTGCTTGTTGGTCTTTATTGAGAGTGTTTAAATAAAATCCGTCAATGGCGATGTCGTGAGTAGCTGATACAAAGGCGATCGCGGTAAAGATCACAAGCGATATAATAATCGGTGCCGGCGTCAATACACCAAAAGCGAGGAAAGCAAACAGAAAAGCACAAATGATTTCGGTTGTTAAAATCCACTTGCGTTTGGTGGAATACAAATCAACTACCGGGCCCCACAAACCTTTTAAAACCCAGGGAAAAGACAACAGACTTGTCAATCCGATCAATTCGTTGCTGGTTCCCATACCTTTCAAAAAAATCACCGACATTAAATTAACGACGGTGTAAGGGAGACCTTGAGCGAAGTATAATACTGATACCCACAATCCAGCGTTATGCTTTTTTTCCATTGCAGAGATATTTTACCTAGTTACTTATTTGATTTACTGAGTGCGATCGACAATTCCGGTCAATTCAACCCCTGGCATCACAGTATATGCTATTCCGATACCAGCGGCAGCCATATAAATAGTTTATTTTAGCATCATTATGGCTCACAAATATTTTCATTTTTGGAATAAGCCTGCAAAAGATGTTCTCCGTTAAAACTTAAATCTTGCACCATTGTCAAGAACAGGCAAGATGCCTGTTCCACAAAGAGTGTATTTCTTGTGGAACAGGCATCTTGCCTGTTCCTAAACAAGTAATTGACAATGGTGCAATATCTCAGTTAAAATGAACGAGGTAAGCGCGAACATTCTTTTCCCAGTCAGAACTCTCATAAGTTCGCAGCAGTTCTAAAGCATTTTCTTCTATCTGATATGCAGTTTTTGGACTATTCACCGGACATTCGGGACTGTCAGGATTAACAACAATTAAACCTGCATCTAAAAACTGATGCACCGTCTGGCGGCGCACAGTTTCCCGCGTATTTGGTGCATACTTTTTACCGTATTGCTGAGCCATAAATTCCATAATTGGTGTGATTCCCCGAAGTGGAGATTTTGCCAATTCCCAAGCATCCTTTGGCTTGAGGTCAAGCAAAGCCAGAAGAGTTAAGGCTGAACGTTCGTTAAGCTGACCTTTTGGAAAACCCAGCGCTGCAAGTATTTCTAGAGATTCCTCAATACGGTTCTTGATTGTCATCGGACTATTTTCTAACGGATTTGTTGCGTTCAGCAGTTGTCTCTCGACAAGTTGATCGAGTTCCCGCTGTGTAGGAAATATGTCTCCAATTTCACTACCAAGTAAAAGTAATTGCTCTAGATTAGGATACTTCAAATTGCGTAAATCCGTAGCATTAACTTGAGTGTGTCCGTTGAACAGTCGGAAAAACGCATCTACCAAACTCGAATTTAGATAAACTGCCAATCCCCGCGCGAGGGTGAGGTCTAATCCACGTCCCTGTTGGTGAAAGTAATTCAAATGGTTCTCAAAACCAACGCTAGAACTATTAATTTTATTGGCATCCCAGACAACTGCAACAATTCGCTTTTTCTCTTCCTTTGACGAGAAGCGCTTGCTCAAAACATAATGTTCGTTAGGTACGAGGAGTGCAGCAGTTTTTTCCGTGACGGCTAAAGCTTGATGCTTTCTCGTGGCTGTGGGATATTCAACACCGCCAGCCGAGAAGTGTGCGGGATAAATCAGCGGAACAGTACCGTCTTCAAGTTTTAGCCGCAAGTCAGAGCGAACACGAAAATCTACAACTTTTCCGGTAGAAACTGTTAAGCCTAATTCGTCTAGGGTGCAAGTAAATTGAGCTATTTGCTCGACTACTTTCTGGCTGACAGAATCCGGTAAAATCCGAATAAATTGCTCGGAATCTTGGGGATTAATTAGGGCGGTATAGGCCAGTTGGTGAGACAAAACCAGGTCGTCGCCCACGCTGCTGCTTGAGGTAATTAGTACAGTATCTGGCTGTTCTATTTGTTTGGTGGCGCGCACAATAATAGTTTCTTGCAGCACCGCATCATCGCGAAATGGCAACTGTCGGGATTCAAAGATATGTAGTTGGCGTAAAGCCATCATTTGAAGGAATACTTTGCGGAAATCTCGAAAGTATAAACCGTTGCAAAAGCTCCGGGGAGTAATCGATACTAATTCACCGTTTGGTTTGAGCAGGTGAGCAGCAGCAACTGTAAAGCCAGCGTAGAGATTGCTGGTTTCTAGTCCTATAGAACGGAGCAAGGTTCTGGCTTGGGATTTAGCGTCTATCTTGGCATAGGGTGGATTGATAATTGCATGGGTAAATTCCCGTTTTACTGGTTGTGTAAATAGATTGGGTTGCAACATATCGGCGCTGTCTTGAATAAAATCAATTTCGCGAACCTCACAGGTAAAAGATATCCCAAAACGCTGACATTCAATACTGCATACTTCTAAAGTTTGCTTGAGGTATTCAATCAAAATAAGGTCAATTTCATAAGCTGTAACGTGCAGGCTGCGTGGTTTGTTTGGGCGCTGACAAAGCTCGCAAACAACGGCTGCTAACAGGGAACCAATTCCAGCACCGGCATCTAAAAGCGATATATCGGGACAGTTAAATTCAAACAGTCCCGCCATCAAACTTGCGACTGAGGAAGGTGTTAAAAATTGTCCTTTTTCTCCTCTCTGGCTTTGCTGCAACTTTCGGGTTGCTTCTTTGCGCCAGCAATCTACTCGATCGAGTAAATTGCTGGCAGTTGAGTAGCTGTTACCCGGAAGGGCTAGCGTTTGAAAGTGCGGTACTATCATTTGTTCAAAAAGTGCTCGCGAGTTCAGTTTATTTTCGCCAAAATAGGAATCTCTACGCTATCATAGTACCAGTTTACTCTCTTCCCATAACAGCAAAGGGCAGCCATGAGTCAAGAAAATTTTACATTTCTCCTTGATAGCGAAAAAAAAGAGGCGCTGAAGGCGATCGCTACTGTCACCGATCGCGATTTAACTTATGTTTTGAACGAAGCGATCGCTTCTTACCTAGAAAATTATCAATGGCTGCTTGATGAGATTAACAAAAGCGTTGCCGAGGCGGAAGCTGGAGACTTTGCCAGCGATGATGAAGTTCAAGCAGTTTTTGTCAAATTGACTAATGAAAATTAAGTGGCTGCGACAAGCTTTGCGAAATCTAGAACAGGCTCACGCATATATTGTCAAAGACGATCCAGAGGCAGCAAGGCAATTAATTTTAAGGATTCAGAGTGCTGTATGTCAACTCGCCGAGTTTCCTTTTATGGGTAGAGTGGGTCGCGTAGAAGCTACTAGAGAACTTGTCATTTCCAATACCTCTTATCTCATCATCTATCAAGTAAAAGAAGAAAACGTAGAAATTCTCCGTATCCTTCACAGTTCAAGAAAGTATCCAGAAAATTAGGTGATGTTGCCGACGCGATTCTGGGCGCCAGCCATCTACTCGATCGAGTAAATTGCTTGCAGTTGAGTAGCTGTTACCCGGAAGGGCTAGCGTTTGAAAGTGCGGTACTATCATTTGTTCAAAAAGTGCGATTTCGAGTTCAGTTTATTTTCGCCCAAAACTGCACCGATATGCAAAAATGTCAAGCGCACTAGAAAATATATAACTTATCCAAAAGTATGTTGACTGTTCATATAGCTAGATAGGGAGGTAGCTAACGATGACACAAACTCAAACCAAGCGTTATGATTTTACTTAAGTATCTAGGCCTAAATCATGACAACTATCAACTGGAATGAAGTTTTAGATAGTATTTCAGAGAATGCAGAAGAGTCAGAAGTCGAAGATCGATTTGTCAAACGCCTTCTTACTGCACTGGGATTCACATCTGATGAGTGGGTACAACAGTTTAAAACAGGAAAGGGTACTGCTGATTTTGCTGCTCGCAAGAATCACGATGATGATAAATTTTCAGTGGCTAAGATTAACCCATACTTAATCATTGAAGTTAAAGGGAGAGTATCAGGAAATGCCATCATTAACTTAGCAGAAGGTACTCCCGCGTACAAAAAAGCTAAAGAACAGATAACCGGTTATCTTCTTGCTCCTAAGTGCCAAACATCTCAATGGGGTATGATCACTAACTCAACAGATATCCAGCTATTCCGTAAACATGGTAAAATCGTATTGCCTGCTACTGACTGCATGAGGATAACCAAAGATAATATTATTGAAATTATTACTAAAATTAAGAACTTGCTGGAAAACCCACCCAAAGCTTTAACAATTTGCATCTATAATGATAAAGGAGGTGTGGGAAAAACTACAACTACAATCAACTTGGCTGCGATTCTTCGACAACAGCACAAAAAAGTGCTTGTTGTTGACTTCGATCCACAACAAGGAGATTTAACCGATTCATTAGGCTTACAGGAGGGAAAAGTCAAATTATCTGATTGCCTGGTTGATCAAGCATTGAATGTTAAAGAAACTCTTCAAGCATTTAATCTGAAGGATAAAGCAGGTCTATTAGTTAAGGTGTTTGATGTCATCCCATCTGATTCAGAATTATCGAAGTTCATGGCTTATGATTATGAAGCACAAATTGAGAAAGGTTCAGCAAAGCTGCGAGATTTGCTTGATATTTTTGTTCGTAATTATGATTACATCTTAATTGATGCACCTACGAACTGGACTTTTTTTAGTAAAAGCTGTGTGATAGCTTCTGATGTAATCCTCATGCCAACAGAACACAATAATTTTTCATCTTTAAAAAATGCTGCTAAAGTGATTAAAGTATTCTTACCTGAAGTTAAGAAGCTTAGGCAGGACGGTGGCCCTATTGCCTTGCCGATATTTTTCAATAAACATAAAGAAACAGAGGCTTCTATCAAAAGAGCAAATGCAGAAATTAAAGCAATTCTTACACTGAAGAAAGGAGAGAATTATATTCTCGATCCTAATTTGTTACCCTATTATTGGCCTAAATCTATAAAAACGGTGATTGACACAACTATATTCAGTGTTCCAGAATATGAAGTTGTTTCAAGTGCAGCTTTTTCTCGAAAACCAGCGGTTTTTCAACACAAAAAAGCCGCTGAATATTACTTAAAATTAGCGAAGGAGTATTTTTTGTATGAGTAATTCTGAGAACATCGGTAAGTTAATGCACTTGAAGTTATCTAAAATTGAGTCAGCAGAACCCTGCTCTGAGTCAGAGTTTATCATTGCTGGAGCCGCCGAAGCCGTCTTGCACGCAGGTAATCGCAATTGGATTCCGATTATCGTTAAAGAAACAGGCGACTATCAGTATCAAGTTGTGAGCAATCACTTTGTCTATGCTGTAGCTCAACAAGCCAAATTAGATTTAGTATGGTGTATTGTCATTGACCCAAAACCATCAAATATTGAACAAGCGAAGATTCTAGCGCGAGAAGCAAATCCCCAAGTCAATCTGAGTACAGCATCAAAAGATACTATTATAGCTGTACTTAAATACTTAGTTAAAGAGCATAATTGGAAGAATGTAAAACCCGTTGAAACGGCAAATAAAATTGTAGATTCTAACCGTGAGCAATGGTCAGATTTCACCCCCCTGACTAAGTTACAATGTGGTTTGACTAAGGCGAGATTAGATTTGATTGGTAAAGTATTTTCTATATCACCGCCACCGCCACCACCGCCACCGCCTGAAGCAGTTAGCCTGAAACGTGCATCAAGAGATGAAATTTTAGATCGTCTCAATTACTTATCAACTAATAAAATAGGAGGCTTTGAAAATATCGATCCTGAAAAAACAGCCGATGCTATCTTCACCGCGAATAAAGGCAAGTGGAAAAGCCTAAATCCAATTTCCAAACTTGAATGCGGCATTGATACAGCCAAAATGAAAATCATTAAAACCGTATTTAGCCTGTAAAACTATGTTAAGTGGTGTAGCGGATTCAATTTACTGGCTCAACCGCTATATTGAAAGATCGGAAAATATCGCCCATTTTGCCGAGGTTAATTTTAATCTCATTCTCGACTCTCCCAGCGGTATTACTCAACTATTTACCGATCGACCCACTTAATGTACCATTGTGCGAAAATGTCAAGCGGACGCTCAAACCAAAAGTCCGTAAAGGACTGTTAAACGCTCTCTCACACATTTCTGATGCGAAATACCAAAACATTCTTTTTGTCAAGCTTGTTCCTGATTGGCTTAACAATTAGTTTTCTGCTGACTCCTGGTTGGTTCTCCAACTTCCCATCCCGCGCTAGCGCAACTATGCCGCCACAAACCCAAACCGCCGAATTTCGCGCATTCTGGGTGGACGCCTTCAACCCCGGCTTCAAAACCCCTCAAGAAGTCACAAAATTGATCGCAGACGCGCAGCGGGCAAATGCCAACGCGATCGTCGCCCAAGTCCGCCGCCGTGGCGATGCTTTTTACACGAGTGCGATCGAACCCCGCACCCTCGATCCCAACGTTCCCCCCGGTTTCGATCCCCTCCAAGATTTGATTGACAAAGCCCACGCCGCTGGCATTGAAGTACACGCTTGGATGGTGACGCTGCCCGTGGTTTCGGGCACCAAACTTCCCGCCGGTCACGTTTGGCAACAACACGGGCCTTCGGCCCCCGGCAGCGACAATTGGGCAATGCTGACTTACGGTGGGGAAGCCCAAGGCTATCTCGATCCGGGTCATCCAGACGCCGTAGATTATACTGTTTCCGTCTATTTGGACTTGCTGAAGCGCTACGATGTGGACGGCGTACAGTTGGATTATGTGCGCTACGGCGGGCCGACTTGGGGCTACAATCCGACTGCGATCGCCCGTTTCAATCAGCAAACAGGTCGATCGGGCAAACCCGCACCCACCGATCCCGCCTGGATGCAGTGGCGGCGCGATCAGGTGACAAATTTAGTGCGGAAGCTTTATGTAGAAAGCCTTGCGATTAAACCGCGCGTTAAAATTACCGCCGCCACGATCGCCTGGGGAGACGGCCCGAAAAACGATGCAGGGTGGTATCAAACGCAGCCTTACAAAGAAGTATTGCAAGATTGGCGCGCTTGGCTGGAAGAAGGGATCGTAGATATGGCGATGCCGATGACTTACCAGCGCGAGTACAAACGATCGCAAAAACTCGCTTATGACAACTGGATCGAGTACGCCAAAGACCACCAGTACAACCGCCAAATTGCGATCGGCCCCGGCAATTACCTCAACTACATTGAAGACACTCTAGGCCAGATTCGTCGCGCCGAACAGCCGTCTGCGAAAGGGAATAACGTAGCCGGTACCGTGCTGTATTCCTACGCTAGCAGCAACGTCTACACGAATGTGGAACTGCGATCGGGCGGTAGCGGTGATTTGCCCCGCCAGCCTTGGAAATACGTTCCCCAAAGCAACGATTTGTTTTACACCGCGCTTTCTGTGCCGAGTCAATACGTTGATGCTGCGACGGGCAAAACCTATGAAACTCAGCCTGTGTGGGCGACAGCAGCAGCGGTTCCCGATATGCCTTGGAAGTCGCGACCGACTACAGGTGCGATCGCCGGAAATTTGCAGCGGTGCGCTCAAACTTGCGACGGTGCCAGCTTGACATTGCAGTCGATCGATGCTGCTGGCCAGGTGCGTCAACTGCGCGCCGATGGCAAAGGATGGTTTGGGGCGATCGAGCTTTCTCCGGGAACTTATCAGTTGAAAGTTGACGGAAGTCAAATTCAACAAACAGTTAATGTTGTCGCCGGTGAAGTAACAAAAATCAATCTCGGAGCATCTTAACTGCTCTACTCGTTACTCGTTTACTCGTTACCCGGCTCTGCCTGGTAACGCCTATCCGGAGGCTCTGCCTCCAATTTCGATAAAAGCTTGCGAGGCAGAGCCTCTAGATATCGGTTTCCAGGCAAAGCCTGGGAACCAGTTAAATCAGTTATAAATTTATCCATCGGGATATGCTAACGACAGAAGCCCCTTTCACGCTCCGTAAATGGACAGTTAAAGAGTATCATAAGCTGGGAGAAATCGGAATTTTTCACCCCGAAGAACGAGTCGAATTAATTGAAGGAAATATTATAAAAATAAGTGCAAAAGGAACTCTTCACGCTGCCGCCACAAGACGCACTGCTAGCCTGCTGCACAATCTTCTGGGAAATCAGGCTCCTGTTTATAATAAAAGCCCGATCGCCCTTGATGACAATTCCGAACCCGAACCAGATATCGCCGTAGTCAGAATCGATCCTTTTGACTATGCGACTCACCATCCGACTCCCTCAGAGGTATATCTCATTATCGAAGTGGCAGACAGCAGCTTAACTTTCGATCGCGAAATTAAAGCTAAAATTTATGCGCGATCGGGAATTGCCGATTATTGGGTGCTAAATGTCAACGAAAGACAACTGCACGTTTTTCGAGAACCTGCGGAAGATGGGTATCAAAGCGAGGTTATTCTGGGAGAAAGCGCGATCGTTTCTCCGTTGCAATTTCCTACTTTTAATATCGCCATTCAGGCAATGTTGCCACCAATTATGCCATAGGTGCGCGCTGCGAACTTAATAATTTTTATTAACCGCAGAGGGCGCAGAGGACGCAGAGAGAGAGGCAAGTATTTAATCTGTTTGTAAAACCGCCAACTATTTTGAATTCATCGGCAATTTTATTTGCATACAAAATCGATACAATAAATCTAATAATCGCAGTCGGTTAAAACCGACTTAAGCTTTGAGCCAGGGGTTTAAACCCCTGGCGGACTGGCGAACTGGCGACATATTTACTGACAACATCTTTAAGGACTGAAGTCGTTACTACATACAAACCTAATCGCTTTCTAGAATGCTTGCGAGCAAAGCTTGCTGAGCGTGCATCCGATTTTCTGCCTGATCCCAAACGCGCGATTGACTGCCTTCAATCACTGCATCAGTAATCTCTTCATCTCGGTGGGCGGGCAAACAGTGCAATACAATTGCATTCTTATCTGCTAACTTCAGCAATTGTTCATTTACCTGATATGGCTTAAACAAAGGAATCCTGATTTTGGCTTCCTCTTCCTGTCCCATACTTGCCCAAACATCAGTATAAATCACTTGAGCATTCTTCACAGCAGCTTCTGCGTCCGTTGTCACAGTAACTTCTGTTTTTCCATTAGCAATATTCTTAGCTTTTTCCACTATCTCAGCATTTGGCTGGAAATCTTGAGGGCAAGCAATTCTTACATTCATTCCCGTCATTGCACAGCCCAACATCAGCGAATTTGCCATATTATTGCCATCGCCCAAATAAGTCAGTGTCAATCCTTCTAGCTTGCCAAAACACTCTTTTACTGTCATCAAATCCGCCAGGACTTGACATGGGTGTTCGTCATCTGTCAGGGCATTAATCACCGGAATTTTCGCATAATTGGCAAAAGTTGCTAAGTCCTTTTGCTCGAAAGTCCGAATCGCCAAAATGTCTAAATATCTGTCTAAAACCCTTGCTGTATCTACCAAAGGTTCGCCGCGGCTGACTTGGGTAACGTTGGGATTGAGGTCAATCACTTGCCCTCCCAATTTATACATTGCTACCGTAAAACTTACCCTGGTTCGCGTTGAAGCTTTGGAAAATAACAAGCCGAGAACTTTATTGCGTTTCAGCTTGACCATTCCCGATTTTAAACTGGTTGCTAGATCCAGCAAATAATTTAATTCGTCAATGCTTAAATCTGCCAGACTTAATAAATCTCGCCCTTTTAAGGAATCCATGCTTTCCCCCACACACAAATTTTTAACTTTGTCTTAAATCTTAGCCCGCAGAGGTAAATTTTGTTTCTGTAACCCCTAGTTGACATCTGCGGGTAAGGTTTATGCGGGCAATTGCTCGATCGCGCGATCGATCGAATCGCAACCTTGTTCAACCGTTTCTACCACAGCCAACACGCCCCGCAATTCCCCAGCGCCGGGGAAACCCTTAGCATACCAGGTTAAGTGCTTGCGCGCTTGGGAGACACCGCTTTCACCTTTATATTCCCACAAAGCCCGCAAATGTTCCTTAGCACATTCGAGGCGTTCAATTGGTGTCGGAGCTATCTTTTCCACACCAGTTTTCAAGAAATAATCAACTTCTCCCACCAAAAAAGGATAGCCCAAAGTTCCCCGCGAACACATCACTCCATCGGCGCCGGTTTCTTCCAGACATCGCATCGCTGCTTCCACTGAAAAAATATCCCCGTTAGCAATAACTGGAATTGATAAAACTTCTTTAACTCGGCGAATCCACTCCCATTTTGCCGGGCCGGTGTAACCTTGCGATCGAGTGCGGCCGTGCACGGTAATCATTTTTGCTCCCGCATCTTCCATCCGCTTCGCAAATTCCAAAATATTAATTTCTTTGTCAGTCCAACCAATCCTAGTTTTAACCGTGACAGGAACATCTACTGCTTCCACAACAGCCCGCACAATTGCCTCGGCCGTTTCTGGATCTCGCAGCAGGGAAGAACCGCCGCCGTTTTTAGTAATTTTGTTAACCGGACAGCCCATATTAATATCAACTGTATCCGCTCCTTCTGCCACTGCTTTCTGTGCCGCTTCTGCCAAGAAATCCGGCCGGCAGTCAAACAATTGAATGCTAATCGGCCGCTCGTTCGGGTCAACTTCCATAATTCTCGGCAGTTGCTTCACGTAGTGCAAACCCGTAGCGTTCACCATTTCCGTGTACATCATCGAATCCGGCGCGTAGCGGCGCACCAGGCGGCGAAATACCAAATCGGTAACGCCGGATAAGGGTGATTGCAGGACGCGGCTTTTAACTTCAAAATCGCCGATTTTGAGCGGAGTTGCTAACCTTTCTTTTAATTCTGGAGATAGAGCAAGCATAGTGGATCGCACTTTAATTCTAATATCTGTATATTATACTACACTTCCGATAGTTGACCGTTGTTAACTATATTTTTAGCCGATTATTGAGTGGCAGCTAAAAGTATATTTAACCTGACCGCAATGCCTATTTTACAGATTCCGATCGCCTGCATTTGAATATTTTTAAACCAGGGCCCAAAGCCCAACCCCGACCGCATTTAAATCTCTGTGCCGCTGCTGCTTGACTTTCGATCTACAGCAGTTCTCAATAAAGTGAGGTATGCCCTATGCCCTATGCCCTATGCCCTATGCCCGCTTATCAAGCGTACACCTCATGTTACTGAGAAAGGCTATATCTATGGGGTGCGGCCATTAATGGGGGATCTACCTACTAAGAGTGTTGCCCAAGTCATATTTTTATTGTTTAATTCTGCCGAATGCTATGCCTGCCTTCAGATCCGGCTGCCTTCAGACGATTAATGCTGAAATTTATTAGGATTCTGCAAATGCCGTACATCAGATCGTTTTAAACTACAATTGGTGGATTCCTGACGACGCCGATCGAACATTAAAAAAATTGTAGAGAATTCCTATGGACGCCGCAGCACTCTGGCAACGCTATCAAGACTGGCTTTACTATCACGAGGGATTGGGACTTTACCTCGATATCAGCCGCATGGGATTCGACGACGCTTTCGCAGCAGCACTGAAGCCCAAATTTGACAAAGCTTTCAAAGACATGGCAGCTTTAGAAGCAGGTGCGATCGCCAATCCCGACGAAAACCGCATGGTGGGCCACTACTGGCTGCGAAACCCTGATTTAGCTCCAACTCCAGAATTAAAACAAGAAATAGTCGAAGGCATAGCACAAGTCGAAGCATTTGTCAAGAAAATTCAAAACCGCGATATTAAACCGCCCTTTGCTCCGCAATTTACCGACATAATTTCGATCGGCATCGGCGGTTCGGCCCTCGGCCCCCAATTTGTCGCCGAAGCTTTATCCCCAGACATTCCGCCCCTAGCAATACATTTTATCGACAACACAGATCCGGCTGGGATCGATCGAGTCCTCAACAAAATCAAAGACAAACTCGCCAGCACCCTAGTAATTACTATCTCCAAATCCGGCGGCACTCCCGAACCCCGCAACGGCATGATCGAAGTTCAAAAAGCCTTCGCCGCCGAAAAACTGGATTTTGCCAAACAAGCAATTGCCATCACCGGAGTTGACAGCCAACTAGACAAATTAGCCAAATCCGAAGGCTGGATTACCACTTTTCCAATGGCAGATTGGGTGGGAGGACGCACTTCCGAATTGTCAGCAGTCGGACTTTTGCCCGCAGCTTTGCAAGGCATAGACATTCGGGCGATGCTCGATGGTGCTAAAGTCATGGACGAAGCTACCAGAACCACCGAAATCAAACATAATCCCGCCGCCTTGTTAGCAATGTCCTGGTATTTTGCTGGCAACGGACGTGGCGAAAAAGATATGGTAGTTTTGCCGTATAAAGATTCACTGCTATTGTTCAGCCGCTACTTGCAGCAATTAGTCATGGAATCGATCGGCAAACAGGAAGATTTAGACGGCAATACAGTTCATCAAGGAATCGCAGTTTACGGCAACAAAGGCACCACCGACCAACACGCTTACGTCCAGCAACTGCGAGACGGCGTGCCGAATTTCTTCCTAACATTTATCGAAGTTTTGCAAGACAGGCAAGGCATTTCCCCAGAAGTAGAAACCGGCGTCACTTCCGGAGATTATTTGTCCGGTTTGTTGCAGGGAACTCGACAAGCTTTGTACGAAAATCACCGAGATTCCATTACTGTCACAATTCCCCAAGTCAACCCGGAGACAGTAGGAGCATTAATCGCCCTCTACGAAAGAGCCGTAGGTTTTTACGGTTCCTTGGTGAATGTCAATGCCTATCACCAGCCAGGGGTTGAAGCAGGCAAAAAAGCAGCCGCTGCTGTATTAGACTTGCAGCAACGGGTACTGCAAGTGCTCAAAGACGCCCAAAAACCTCTGTCTGTAGCAGAACTAGCAAAAAAAGCAGGAAGACCAGAGCAAATCGAGACAATTTATAAAACTCTGCGGCATTTGGCAGCCAACGGGCGCGGCGTAGCTTTGGAGGGCAAATTAGGACAACCGGCTACTTTAACTGCAAGTTATCAAGAGAATTAAACAGTAGAATTAAACATTAAAAGTGAAATTAGTCACTTTTAATGTTTAATTTTTAATTCCCCCATGCCATTAACGATTCTGGTTGCTGACGACGATTTCGCGACTCGCTTGTCAATTACCGATTATCTAGAAATTACCGGATACTCTGTAATCGCTGCTGAGAACGGCAAAGAAGCTTTAGGTTTGGTAGATGAATTTCAGCCCCACTTGATTGTTACCGACATTACAATGCCGGAGATGGATGGCTACGAATTTGTGCGGCGAGTTCGGACTCGTCCCGCTTTCCGCTTGCTGCCGGTGATTTTTTTGACGGAACGCACGACCACGCAGGAACGGATTCGCGGCTATCAGATGGGGTGCGACAATTATCTGGCTAAACCTTTTGAACTCCAAGAATTGGGGGCGGTTATTCGCTCTTTGCTCGATCGCTACGCTCTTATCGCTCAGGCACCCTCTCGTTCCCCGGAACCCGAACCAATGCCAACAGAGGCACGCAGCAGAGCCAATGACAAGCCAGAAGCAGATTTTTTAACTCAAAAGTCAAACACAGGCGATTCCCTACGGGATAGCTCCGCTTCACGGGCATCTCCCAGCCAAAATGCTCCGACTTTGACTCAGCGAGAGCGACAAGTCCTAGATTTGCTGACAGAAGGTCTTTCTAATATTCAAATAGGCTCCACACTCCACCTCAGCCCTCGAACGATCGAAAAGCACGTCAGCAGCTTGTTCAGAAAAACTGAAAGCAACAACCGTGCAGAACTCGTTCGCTTTGCGATGGAACACCATTTAGTCAGATAACCGCCAACGCTCTGGGGAAGAAAATTACCTGCACTTACCACACGCAATAAATAACATCATGGTCAGCAATTACTTAAAAAATCAGAAAATTCTATATGCAGCAGCATTAGCAGCTTCTATAATTTTCTGTATGGCCATGACCTTCATGGGAATCACCAAGTATTACAGCGTTTTACAGGGTGGAGACAACTATAACGATTTCCCTACCAGCGGTTTCAGCCTCATCCGAGTTCTAATTAACGGTTCCTACTTGATAGCAACAGTTACATATATTATCTGGTTAATTCAAAAAAAACAGACGAGTTCCAGCTTTCTAGACATTTGCAAGTATGCAATCCCCTTTCTGGGACTTGCGCTCATAGCTTATCCCCAAAGCAGTGACATTTATATGTACTTGCATTACGGAGCGATGAGCTTACAAAAAATTAATCCTTATCTGAATAATCCGGATACCTTAATTTCTAACATATCTCCCTTCCTCCACTGGGGGCAAACTTCTACCTACGGCCCAGTTTCTTTATTCTTTTTTGCCCTATCAGCACTTGCTGTACCAATTAGCCCTTTACTAGCCGTTTATATTTTTAAAATCATCTGCGTGTTGGTACACACGCTCAATGCCTACTTAATTTGGCGGTTGCTAACGAATGCTGAAAACCTTAACCTCATAACACTGGCCTATTTAGTCAATCCCATGCTCTTGAACGAGCAAATAGCTAATGCTCACCTTGACGTTCTTCTTGCCAATACATTGATCGTTTTAATAGGATGTATTTATTACCAACGTTATGTTTTGGCAATTTTTGCAATTTGGGTAGGTTTTTTAATAAAAACCTTACCTATAATTTGGCTACCCTTAGTTTTTGCTTTCCTCTGCAAGCAGCGTCGCTGGAAAGATTTAGCAGCATCAATCTTGCTTTCTTTATTAATTATCGCCGTGATAACTTATACATTTCTGCCAACAGTTTCAGCTTGGAGAAGTCTTTTAAATCCAGGAACCGCCGGGGCGACCGCTCGATCTTTTCACCATGCAGTCAATTTATTTCTGAATTTTGTGCCCAATGTAAGTGTTGAAACTAGGGAAAGTATTCTATCATTCCTCAAATATTTTGCGTATTTAAGCTGGATTGTTTACTATGCAGTCAGGTTAATTAAAACATTCTTCCGCAAAAAAGATTCGGAAATTAATTTGGTATCAGATATTGGATGGACGACTCTGACTTTGTTTTTGTTTGCTACACCTTGGCTAATGCCTTGGTATCCATCTATTTTGTTGCCACTTGCTGCTTTGAGTATCAATTCTCCCCATTTTGTATTGACAAGTTTAACTTTTTCTTTGTCACCCAGTATCATTTTGGGAGCGGGATCGGGAACAACTGTGATATCCCTAGTTACGAGTTTTGTTAGCGTTTTCCCCCCTACAGCATTGCTAATATTCGGGCGAAAAAAGGCACTTTTTTAATTTAAATTGATTGCTGACCGCCAACAGTTAATTTTTCCTGACTGACTACGTACTCCAACAAACCTTCGGAAGCATCCAGCAGCAAATCAATTACTCGATCAAATCCCTCCGGGCCACCGTAGTAAGGATCTGGCACTTCTTTAAGGTCGTATTTCTGGCAAAAATCGCACATCAGTCGCACTTTATCTTTATACTTTCCAGCCGCATCCAGGGCAAGAATGTTGCGATAATTTTCTCGATCCATGGCCAGAATCAAATCAAACTTTTCAAAATCGTTTTTGGAAAATTGGCGGGCTTCGCCTAGCAATTCAATGTCTCGCTTCCTCGCCGCCAATGCCATCCGCCTGTCAGGGGGGCTGCCAATGTGATAGCTAGCAGTTCCAGCCGAATCGCAGGTGATGCGATCGCTCAAACCAGCTTGTTCAATTAAGTGATTCATAATATTTTCTGCTGAGGGCGATCGGCAGATATTTCCGAGGCAGACAAACAATAATTTAGTCATTAGTTAGTAGTTAGTAGTTAGTAGTTAGTAGTTATTAGTTATTAGTTATTAGTTATTAGTCAGTCAACAGTCAACAGTGCTAATTTGTAGGGTGCGTCGCTTTCAGAGTCTATCTGCAAGTTCCATCGAACATGGAGCAGCGACGCACCTTACTATAGCGGTTTTCCAGAAAGTTTAATCAGTCAACAGTCAACAGTCAACAGTCAACAATTGACTGATGACTAATGACTAACCGAAACCGGGGAGATTTAGTCCACCGGTGAGTTCTTCCATTTTCTCCCGCATCGTCATCGTAGACTTAGCGTAAGCATCCTGCATCGCCACCGTGACGAGTTCAGAAACTACATCAGCACCTTCACCGAGGGCATCCGGTGAGATTTCCACGCGGCGGGGTTCTTGGTTGCCGCTGAGAAAAACCTTGACCAAGCCACCGCCGGCAGTTCCCTCAATTTCCATGACATCCAACTCTTCTTGGAGCTTTTTAGCTCCTTCTTGAACCTGCTGAGCTTTTTTGAAAGCTTCAGTCAGTTCTTTCATTTTTCCCAGGCCGAAGCCAAATCCTTGTCCTGATTTTGTCATAACTACTTTGTGATGGTGTGTGGGCTGGCAGTCTGCCGTTTCCGTATTACTTCAATGATGCCTTAGAAGGGAAACTCTCCCAGTATTCTAACTTCTGGCTCCAACAACAGCGACCACCGCTGCTCGACTTGCTGTTGAACGTGGCGGATCACTTGAAAAATATCATTGGCCGTTGCCGACCCGCAGTTAAGAATAAAATTAGCATGGCGCTGAGCTACTTGTGCACCGCCGATCTGATATCCCTTCAGTCCCGCTTGTTCGATGAACCACCCTGCCGTCTTGGGGCCAGGGTTACGGAAGACTGAGCCACAGCTCGGTAAGTGGTAAGGTTGAGTTGTCCGCCGCTGGCTGAAATGGTCATTAGTTTCTGCCATTACTTGCGATCGGTCGAATCCCGGCTGTAACTGGAAAGTCGCTTCTGTTACTAGCCGATCGCCCCCTTGCAGCACCGAAGTCCGGTAGCGGTACTCCAACTCTTGGGGAGTCAGAATTTCCACCTTACCACCAGGGGATAGGACGCGAGCATTGACTAGAATATCAGCAGTACAGCCTCTGTGAGCGCCTGCATTCATCACCACAGCCCCTCCCACCGTACCTGGTATGCCGACGGCCCATTCTAGACCTTTCCAGCCCCGTTTAGCCGCCAACCAAGCGAGGCGGGGAATTGACTCCCCCGCCCCCGCTGTAACTTGACCTGTTTCTGGATTAAAATTCACCTGTTTCAGGTAGCGAGTGCCGACGACCAAACCGGACAAACCCCGATCGCTCACCAACAAATTAGAACCTGCACCCAGCAGAGTCACCGGCATCCCTTCATCGTGTGCCCAGGCAAAACTCGCTTGCAAAGCCTCCATACTGCGGGGAGCAACGTACCACTCGGCCGGGCCACCGACTCGGAAGGAAGTCAGGCCCGCCAGCGAAACTTGG
This sequence comes from Microcoleus sp. K1-B1, assembly GCF_036704705.1. NCBI lineage: Bacteria > Bacillati > Cyanobacteriota > Cyanophyceae > Oscillatoriales > Microcoleaceae > Microcoleus > Microcoleus sp. K1-B1. Next base: position 51,394 of record NZ_JAUBSH010000038.1, read on the forward strand.
GAATTAATCTTGCAATCAGTTCCCCGCAAAGAAATAGGAGAATACACTCGCCGATAGTCCTTAACAGAGGAGTCATTCGAGATAGTCACCATCTTGAAAATCCTTAAAAATACCTTCGCTCGAAGACGTGGTTGAAAATCCATTTAGCTAACTTATGTCGCCCCTTTGAGCGAGCCGTCCGACAGAAGTTTCGGCACAAAGTGCCATGCCATAATGTCGATCAACTCTACTCAGTTCGCGAGCTAATCGGGGCGATCGGCTTGTTGATAAAAAGCCATAACCTCTGGAATAACCTGATTCAGATTACCAGCGCCCAAAAACAGAGCCAAATCCCCCGGTTGCAGATTTTTGGTTAAAAACTTAGTGACTGACTCCAGGGAAGGCGCAAACTCAACCTCTCGGCCTTCTTTAGCAATCAAATCAGCAACTTGCTGCCCACTAATCTCTCCTAAATTCGGTTCCCCAGCACTATAAATATCACAAGCCACAACCAAATCAGCATCCCCAAAAGATTGAGCAAATTCTGGCAAAAATGTCAGAGTCCGGCTGTAACGGTGGGGTTGAAAAATTGCAACCACTCTTCGGGATTTGGGATTTTTTTCGCTACCTTCGATACGCAAGCGAGCCGCCGCCAAGGTGACACGAATTTCGCTAGGATGGTGAGCGTAGTCGTCCACAAACAGGATGTCATTGTGAAAACCCCGCACCTCAAAACGGCGGCGAGCTCCTTCAAAGCCAGCAATCGCTTTGGCAATCGCCGAAAACTCTAACCCCAACAATCGGCCCACTGCTACTGCAGCTAGTGCATTGCTGAGATTGTGTGTGCCTAGCAACTTCAACTCCATTTCCCCTAGGAAAGATCCTCGCTCCCAAATCCGAGCCTTGGTGCTTTCTGCCCCGTACTCCACGCCCGAAGCCGTGTAGTCAGCACCGCTATCCGGCTGCAAGCTATAACTGACATCAGGCTGAAGGCAGTCTTTGACGATTTGGTCGTCAATGCAGCCCACCAATGTTTGACAGTTTTGGCCAAACACCTTAAAAGTGTCTATTACCTGGTCAAGGGTATCGTAATGGTCTGGATGATCCAGTTCCACATTCGTCACTATGCCAATTTTGGCTACCAGCTTAACGAGAGAACCGTCGGATTCATCAGCCTCGGCAACTAAGTAGGGGCCTTCTCCCAAACGGGCATTGCCTTCCCAAGCATTTACCTCGCCTCCTACTACGATGGTCGGGTCTAGACCTGCAGCCATCAGCATGAAGCCGATTAAGCTGCTAGTAGTAGTTTTGCCGTGAGTCCCGGCTACGGCTATGCTTTGGTAATCTTGAATTAACGCTGCCAACACATCTGATCGATGAAAAATCGGACAGCCCAAATCTAAAGCAGCTCGATATTCGGCATTGGCTGGGTGAATAGCCGTCGAACATACTACTTGAGGCAATCCCGGAATTGCTTGGGCGCTTGAACCGTTGCCGTTCAATTGGAGAGCTTCGGCTGTCGCGACAGAAGTCCCTACCGTACCCGCGACTATCGAGGATACTGCCCTTTCCTGTTGCCCGCAGTCGGGACTGCTACCGTTAAGGGCCTTTTGAAATAATTCAAAATTGCTGGCGTCTTGACTCCAAAAAATATGAGCTCCTATTCCTTGCAAGCGCTCGGTTATGTGACTCGATTTAATGTCGGAGCCGTACACAGGCAACTTGCGTTTAGCTAGAATGTAGGCAAGGGCTGACATCCCAATCCCACCAATGCCGATGAAATGAAATGGTCTACCGCTAAAATCAACAGAACTCGGCATCTTTGCTCCTCACACACCACACCACGCCAATAACACGCGATATCATATCAAGAATTGTTTTTTCAGGATACAGTTCGCTAGAGATTTTGTACAAAATTCTCTGCGCGTCCCTAGATTTGAGGGACTTGTAGAGATGTTTGTCTTGTATCCTATATGACTTAGTACCGAGTAGTTTTCCGGAACAGTCACAGCTCGAAAATTGCAGGTAACAGAAAACGGGGTCTGGGGTTGGGGTCAATAGACTAATTTTGGGTGGTTGCATACTCCTGCATTCTTTCTATTTCGATCCGCCTGCTGTGCTGGGATACGGCAGCAAAAGCCCCACAACCTTTCTACCAAGATTGAGGGTAAAACCCATAAGGATTTACAAACACTACCACGAACAACAAAATTTCGCTCCTTTTATAGTCATTTATCTACTCGTACGGTCATTTTGTCTTGAAAATGAGAGATTGAGACGATCGCAGCTATAGTATATATTCTTGCTTTATTGTATATATACAAGTTATGCAGTTAGTCGAAATAGTCGCAAAGCCATAGATCAAACCAAATCCTGGTTTTGATCGAGAAGCCGATCGACGCTCTTGGCAGCCCTTAAACTTTTTACCACTGCGATAAGTATATCTACCGTCAAAACTTTTTAGACCGCCAACAAACTAATGCTCAGGCGGTCGATCGCGCACTCAAAACAAGTTGGGATTAATATTGGCAAGGTTAATCAACCAGTCCCGCACCCACTCCGACCCTCAGAACCGGGTTTTTTAAGTCTTATTGAAGGTTTGAACGAATTAAGGGGGTTGAAAAAACCGGTTTCAGCGTCCAGGACGATCGTCGAAACTAGGGTCGTCCAGGGGTTGATCACCGATGTGAAGCGAGGGTTTTCTAATAAACGAGCTTATGGTTAAAAGTGTATAAACATAAAATTGGCGCGATGTCTGTATTAATCCTGATTGTGGGGAAATATGGGGAAAATAGCGATTTTTGGGGGGACTTTTGACCCGGTTCACTGGGGTCACGTGTTGGTAGCCGAGACGGCTGCGAGTCAATTTGCTCTCGATCGAGTCATTTGGGTACCGGATCGCTCTCCTCCTCACAAGGGGCGCCCGGATTTGGCAAGTTTTGAGCAGCGGCGGGAAATGCTTGCTTTGGCGATCGGCGATCGCCCCGACTTCGTAATTGCGCCCCCGGAGGCTAATCCCAGAGGCAGTTGTTTTGCGATCGACACCCTGCTGCATTTGCAAAAATTGTATCCAGGCGATCATCGCTGGTACTGGATTATTGGTAGTGACGCACTCCTTACTCTCCCCAAATGGCACCGGTGCGGCGAAATTGCCGGGTTGTGCGACTGGTTGGTGGCCCCACGTCCGACTCAGGGAGATCGAGAGACAGCAGAAAGCGGGGAGAGTGGGGGACTGTCCGAGTGGGGAGATTGTCCGGGTGGAAAACCCCTCGCTTCCACGGGGGACAGGATGCAGGTTCAGGCAAATGCTGTGGGCCGGCGAGTTGCCGAACAAATGGCTCTTTTGGACGTGGAAATTCGCTGGGAGGTGCTTTCGATGGCGGCGATCGAAATTTCGTCGAGCCACATCCGTCGCTGTTGCGCCGAAAGAATCGACCTCCGCTACTTAGTCCCGGAAGTTGTCGGGACTTATATTGCAGCCCATCAGCTTTACCAGTAACCAGCGGCAGAAAGCCTAATGCCTTCTGCCTTGCAATTTCAGCCTTCTAGAAAAGTTCAAGCTTTTTTGATCGACACAAAAAGTTAGAAAGGATCGACCTTTGCGATATGATCTTGTCTCATAAGTCAATTCTTAAATTTTTCCAAAATTTAAGCCTAAGCTAAGGGCTGCCATCGTTAGGAGGTACTAAAGTGATTCGAGTCGCGATCAATGGTTTTGGACGTATCGGGCGCAGTTTTGCGCGCTGCTGGCTGGGCAGAGAAAACAGCCAGCTAGAGTTGGTAGCTATTAATGACACTTCCGATCCCAGAAGTAATGCTCACTTGCTCAGATACGATTCCATGATGGGAACGTTGAAGAATGTGGACATCAGTGCGGATGAAAATTCCATTACCCTAAATGGGAAGACAGTTAAATGCGTGAGCGATCGCAACCCGCTAAACTTGCCTTGGAAAGATTGGGGTATTGATCTGATTATTGAATCGACCGGTGTCTTCGTTGACCAAGCTGGTGCATCGAAGCATATCACTGCCGGCGCTAAAAAAGTGCTAATTACCGCTCCCGGCAAGGGTTCTGAAGTTGGCACTTATGTGATGGGAGTCAACCACCACAACTACAAACACAGTGACTACACAGTCATCAGCAATGCTAGCTGTACTACCAACTGTCTGGCTCCTGTACTGAAAGTGCTGCACGAAAATTTTGGCATCGTCAAAGGCATGATGACCACTACTCACAGCTATACTGGCGACCAGCGCTTGCTGGATGCCAGCCACCGCGATTTGCGGCGGGCCCGGGCGGCAGCAATGAATATTGTGCCGACTTCTACCGGTGCAGCCCAAGCTGTGGCTTTGGTGATTCCGGAATTGAAGGGCAAGTTAAACGGTATCGCCATGCGCGTGCCGACTCCCAATGTGTCGGTAGTTGATTTTGTGGCTCAGGTAGAGAAAAAGACTTTTACCGAGCAGGTAAATCAAGTTTTCAAAGAAGCAGCCTCTGGCTCCATGAAAGGGATTTTGGAGTACAACGATTTGCCTTTAGTTTCATGCGACTATCGCGGAAGTGATGCTTCTTCGATTCTGGATTCCAGCTTAACGCTGGTGATGGATGGCGACATGGTGAAACTGTTGGCTTGGTACGACAATGAGTGGGGCTACAGTCAGCGAGTGGTTGACTTGGCTGAATTAGTCGCCGAAAGGTGGGAAGCCTAGTATCCGAAGGCAGAAGGCATTAGTCATTCGGCAGAAGGTAAAAAATCCTGATATTTTGTACTTTTGAGTCGATTTCTAGCTGACTTTTTATTTCTGTTTTCGAGCGGTAGAGACTTTTGGCAGTCGATAGTTGGCGAGTAGAAGATGAAATATCGTAGGGACATGGCAGTCCCGTGTCCCTACTATATGCTTATGCTGCTACTCCCAGCTATCGATCGAACTTTTTGCAATCATACTTCGATCGGGCGATCGGGTCTGCTTGATGATAAATTTGTTGTTTGTTTTTAGTAAGCGCTTAAACTTGCTCTGGTAAATCCTAGGAAAATCCAAAATACTAAAAATAATAAAAATTCCGACTATTAAAGTTAAAAAGTTTGAAAAATAGCAACACCTACGGTGTAGTTGTGAAAAAAAATCTGATATGAAAAAAGCGTTAATTTGTGGTGTATCAGGTCAAGACGGAGCTTATTTAGCTAAACTGTTGCTCGATCGAGGTTATGAAGTTTGCGGCACCTCCAGGGACGCCCAAATGTCTAGTTTCGGAAACCTGGCCCGTTTGGGCATCCGAGACAGAGTAAAACTAGAATCCATGTCTCTCAACGATTTTCGCAGCGTTTTGCAAGTGCTTGCTAAAATAGATCCAGATGAGGTGTACAATCTAGCAGGTCAAAGTTCCGTCGGTCTGTCTTTTGAACAGCCCGTAGAAACCCTCGAAAGCATTGCCACCGGCACATTGAATCTCTTAGAAGCAATTCGGTTTACAGGCAGCCAAATTAAACTTTACAATGCCAGTTCCAGCGAATGTTTTGGGGATACCGGAGGCAGTGCAGCGGATGAAAATACGCCTTTTCGCCCAAGAAGTCCTTACGCAGTAGCGAAAGCAACCGCATTTTGGGAAGTAGCCAATTATCGGGAAGCGTACAATTTGTTTGCGTGTTCTGGTATTCTGTTCAATCACGAGTCGCCTCTGCGGCCGGAGAGGTTCGTCACCCAAAAAATTGTATCTGTTGTGTGCCGAATTGCTGCGGGTAGTTCCGAAAAACTGCATTTAGGTAATATTTCAGTGCAGCGGGACTGGGGTTGGGCGCCGGAATATGTGGAGGCGATGTATTTGATGTTGCAGCAGGAAGAACCGGACGATTATGTAATTGCCACGGGTGTAAGTTATCCTTTGGAGGAGTTTGTGCAGACAGCGTTTGTTGCTGCGGGTTTGGATTGGCAGGAACATTTGGTAACGGATGCGAGTCTCTACAGACCGACGGAGATTGCAGTTGGGAGGGGAAATCCGGGTAAGGCGAAGCAAAAGTTAGGGTGGGAGGCGAAGTATAAGATGCCGGATGTGGTGCGGATGATGGTGGAAGCGAGGATGATTTGAGGGAAAATTATGGGGTGAAAATATGGATGCAGAATATGCAACAGCTAAGGAGTGGTATAAAGCCAACCGCCGAGAGTTGAAGAAATATCGGGGTCAGTGGATCGCTTATACTAACCGAGGGGTGATTAGTTGCGATCACGATTATCGAAAGATGAAGAACGAAATTCCGGCTGATACACCTAAATTGAGTTATGTAATCGGTCGCATAGTTGAAATCGAATTTGTTGAATCAGTCAGGTTTTATCCTGTCAGGATGAGGTATTTTAAATCTCACGATGTGCAGCCAAGATATGTTGATATCTAAACACTGCAAAAACCACCGGTTGAGAGAGACTGTAGTTATGTCTTGAAAAAAAATGTATAGGAGTAATTGAGATGGGTTTGGGAGATTGCAAACAGCTAATGTTGGTGTTGAAAAATGAATATAATTTGCCAACATTTGTAGAGACGGGGACTTTTCAAGGCAGCACATCTGTGTGGGCGGCAGAGCATTTTCAAAAGGTATTCACAATAGAATTTGCTAAGCACATATATGAATCTACATCCAGTGCTTACAGCCATGTAAAAAATATAGAATTTTTGTGGGGTCATACAAAAGAGCAGCTTAAATTAGTTGTCCCTCAACTCAAGGAGCCTGCTCTATTCTGGTTAGATGCTCATTGGATGGGCGGCGGCACTGCTGGAGAAAATGATGAATGTCCGCTGCTTGAAGAATTGCAAATAATCAATAATTCTGAATGCGAACATTTTATCCTGATAGACGATGCCCGATTGTTTTTGTCTCCCCCACCAAGTCCTCACCGTATAGAACAGTGGCCGAGCCTTAATGAAGTAATCGCTACACTATCGGCGAAAACAAGCAGATATATCGTTATTTTTGAAGATGCCATAGTTTCCGTGCCTGAACGAGCAAAATCGGTGGTAGCTCAGTTTTGTCAAGATGCTAATACTAAGGCATGGGAAGAGTTTTCGCGAACAGGTGAGTTCCGGGTAGCTACTGCTTTGCCCAAGCATCCCGAAGAGAAGAAAGAAACAGAAAAAATAACAAATAGCAGCTTTCAAGATAGTGGTGAAAGACAAGTTGTCGCTAGATTTATTAATGCAGGTAATGTGGTTTTTGATGTAGGTGCTAATGCTGGGGATTGGACAGCGGAAGTGTTGAGCCAAGGACATGACGTAGAACTTCACCTGTTTGAACCAATTCCTCATGTATACAAAAAGCTGATTCAGAACCTGGATAAACAAATAATTTCCAACAATGTAGCTGTAGGGCAGAAGGAAGAAGTTAAGACATTTTATTATTACGAAGCCAATCCACTATTGAGTAGCTTTTACCGCAGAGTTGATGTGGAAAAACAAGGGTTGCTCAATACACCCAAAGAAATTACTGTTTTGACCACTAATATCGATAATTACTGTCAGCGCCACGGCATTAAGAGAATTAATTTTCTCAAAATAGATGTTGAAGGTGGCGAATTAGAAGTTCTTTATGGAGCAAAATATTTTCTAGAAACAGGCAGAATAGATTATCTGCAATTTGAATATGGAGGAACTTATCTAGATGCTAAAACGAGCTTGAAAGAAGCATTTGAGTATTTGCAAAAATTCCGATATTCAATTTTTAAGATTCTCCCAGATAGATTAGAGTACAAACCCACCTTTTTGCCAGAGGATGAAAATTTTGAGTTCAGTAATTTCTTGGCTGTAAATGAGCGATTCCGCCAAAATGTTCTCGGTGAACCCCTGCGAATGCTCGACTTGCAACAAATTTTCAGTCAATATGGGATTGTGCCACACGGAGTTATTCACGTTGGAGCTCACGAGGGTACAGAAATCAGCACTTATCAAGCAATGGGCGTTCAAAAAGTGCTGTTTGTGGAAGCTAACCCGGTTGTGTTTGAACGGTTGCAAGCTAATATTGCTGGGGTGCCAAATGTGCAAGCCGTCAACTGTGCTGTTAGCAATGAAAATGGTACGGTAAACTTGCGGGTGACTTCGATCGATCAAAGCAGTTCTATTTTGCAACTGAAGCGCCATCTAGAACTTTATCCAAGCATTCAGGAAACTCATCAAGTTACAGTAGATTCAAAAACTATTGACACGCTGCTGCAAGAAATGCAACTCAATCCCTATGACTTTAATATCTTAAACATAGATATTCAAGGGGCTGAACTGTTGGCTTTGCAAGGAGCAACTAACTGGTTGAAATATGTGGCGGGAATTAACACAGAAGTTAATTATGAGGAACTGTATGAAGGTTGCGCTTTAATCGACCAGTTGGACGAATTTCTGGAACTGCACGGCTTTCAGCGGGTGGCGACGATAACCCACCATCCCTACTGGGGCGATGCTTTCTACATCAAGAAACCGCTGATTACGATGGCAGCATTTGCGATCGCGCGATTTGGCAATCAGATATTTGACTATGCTTTCTTGAAAATGTACGCCAAAGAACACGGGATGCGACTTGAGTTGCCAGCGTGGTCCGGTCAATATCTTTTTGGTCACAATGAGCCGCCAATCGCTCATCCATTGCCTCAAGTTGTGGAGCAAGAAACTCCCTATAAACTTTCAGAATCAGCAATACTTAATGCTCCTGAACCATTCAAAAACGTTGATTTTATAGGCTATTTTCAGTTTCACACTCAATATTACGCTCAGCATAAAGAATATTTTTGTTCGCTCTTCAAACCCGTGTCAGAAGTTGAAGCTAAGATGAAAGAAGCTGTCGACCGTCTGCGAGAAAGAGGTAAAACAGTTGTAGGATTGCATTTGCGGCGCGGCGATTATAGTTGGGCTCAAGATATTGTTCCTTATCTAGCCATTGCTCCTAATGAATGGTACAGAGAATGGTTGGACGGTTTGTGGGGAACTCTGGATAAACCGGTATTGTTTATCGCTAGCGATGAAATCGAAAATGTTGTCGGGGATTTTGCTGATTACAACCCAATAACAGTCAAAGATTTGGGTGTTGAGATGCCAGAAGCGCCTTTTTATCCTGATTTTTACATTTTGAGCCAATGCGATGTTTTGGCAATTTCCAATAGCACATTCTCGTTTGCAGCCGCGATGCTGAACGAACGATGCAAATTTTTCTTACGGCCGAATTTACAAAAAAATAAACTGATTCCATTCGATCCTTGGAATAGCGAGCCGTTGCTGCGGGAAAATCCCAGTCAGGCTCGCACACCTCAGCCGCAGCAATACAATATCAGGAATAAGTGCACACTGAGTGTGTGTGCGATTCTCAAAAATGAGGCTCCCTATTTGATTGAGTGGTTGGAATTTCATAAAATAGTTGGTGTTGAAAGGTTTTATTTATACAATAACAACAGCACGGACAACCCTTTTGACATTGTTCAACCCTACCTTGAATCAGGCGAAGTTATTTGGCACGAGTGGCCGTGGATACCCGGACAAATTAAAGCTTATGAACATTGTCTAGAAACCTATAGGCAAGGCTCGGAGTGGATAGCTTTTATTGATATGGATGAATTTCTATTTCCTACTGAAAAGGACGACATCAAAGAGGTGTTAGAGGAATTCTATGATTCTCCAGCAGTGGCAGTTAATTGGCTGGTTTTTGGCTCTTCTGGTCACAAAACTAGACCAGAGGGTTTGCAAATAGAAAATTTTACTAAACGAGGCGTAAACGATTGGGAAATTAACAAGCATATCAAGTCAATAGTGCGTCCTGTAGAAGCTATAGGCCCTGATTCACCTCACGATTTTAGATACTTGAATGATCGAGTTGCCACCACAGAAAATAAAGAACCAATAGTGGGGCCTTGGTCTACAGTAAATTCAGTGCAAAAACTGCGTATAAATCACTATATTACTCGCTCCTTGCAAGAAAGCCAAGAAAAAATGCTTCGAGGTAAAGCAGATACACTCGATCCAAGACCTTGGATGTTTGACTTGAGCGATCGCAATGAGGTTGAAGATTTAACGATACAGCGTTTTGTCCCCAAACTGAGGGAGGCAGTTGATAAGATCATTTATCCATCTCCAATGGCTCCCATTTTAACGGAACAGTCACGTTTGCAATCTAAGCTTTACGAGATGCAAATACAATTAGAGGAATTTCAGACTGAGCTTGATGATACTCAAAAGAAGTTGGCTTTGTCCGAATCTAAACTCCATCAGACTGAACAACAACTAAAACTGAGTAACTATCGGCTTCAGCAGTTTGATGTAGACTTACAAAAAATTCCGAAAATTCAGGAATTAAATCCCCTAAAACGAAAAATCTTGGCTGTTGTGGATGTTGCATCGGCTTACCCTGAAGCTCTGGAATGGCTGCGTGCATTTAATCTAGATTCGCCTACTGTCGGTAAAGTAGATAACAATGAAATTTTGTTCTCTGGTTGGGTGTTGGGTAAGAGCAATCGAGCTGTGGCAGTTGAGTTTATTTATAATGACGAAACTGTTCTTACAATCCCAGTTAACGGGTATCGCTCGGATGTGGTCAGCGCTTATCCAGAATTATCGGTAGCAGCAAATAGCGCTTACGAGGCTAGGCTGAAAATAGCAGTAAAGCAGCCGGAATTTGAGGTGCTAATCCAAGCAGTTTTAGCCGACGAAACTCGCGTCAAGTTAGGACTGGTTCGATTGCAGGAAGTTGAGTATAAGTTTCCTCTAGGTAATCAGAAACAAAAGTACCGGATGAAATGGTTTTTTGCAATAAATCAAGCTAGTCCTGGTTTTGAAATTTATTCGCAAATGATTAAAGTAGCAGTTTATACTGCTCAACAAAATACTTCGCTAGAACCATATTGCATTTATGACGGCGAAGAGAATGAATTGACAGATTGGCTACAAAAAAATGGTGTGAAGATTATCTATCACAGAATACCTCATTACGAGAAACTGCAAACTCAATATCCTGGCTATGCGACCGTAGCTTTTGGTGCATTTTTGAGAATTGAGATTCCCAAAATTGTAGAGATTTATGAGATGCCGGATGAGTATGTTTTATATACAGACTGTGATGTCATGTTTTTTCATGATGTCGTTGACTATTTGCAGGGTGTAACCTGCGAGTATGTGGCAGCAACACCCGAAAACGATCCCAACAACTGGGAATATTTCAATAGTGGTGTTTTATACATGAATGTCAAAAATCTTCAAAAAACACAGAAAGAATTTGACGATTTTATTGACAAAAACTTGGATCAAATATTACAGCTAGCTTATGACCAAGGAGCTTATAACTTATTTTTCAAAGACAAGTGGGATCGATTGGATATCCAGCTAAATTGGAAATCATACTGGAAATTTACTCCGGAAGCCCAAATAATCCATTTTCATGGGCCAAAACCCACTCAGGCAGCAGAAATAAAAAATCAAATAGCACCTGCGAGTTCGATGCTGTTTGCTAATGGTTTTTATTGGTTGAATACGGGAATTTGGGAATTCATCTACGAAAAAATTGAAGAGCTAGATGCAGGAATTTTGCTTCAAATAGCAGAATGCGAAGAGGTGGCGCCTCAGTTAAAGGAGGCTCGCGAAGAATTGGCGCAATCTCAGACCCAACGTCACCAAAATTCAGGGGGATTTGAGCAATTTACAGCTAAACTGCAACAAGTTAAAGACGAACTACAAGCCATCAAAGAAGAGCTTGAACTTAGGCAGATTCAATACCACAAAAGTCAGGAAGAACTCGCACACACCAAGTCTCAGCTAATCGAAGCTCAGACTCAACTGCGAGAGATGGAGGGTGCGGCTGCTCCGTTAAATCAACTGGCCGAGTTGTATTTAGTTCAAGCAAAGTTAGAAGATGCGATCGCAGTTTGCGAGCAAGCATTAAAGATTCAACCCAAATTTGCTCCTGCCTACAAGACTTTGGGGAATGTCTTCCAAGCTCAGGGTAAACTGGATGAGGCAAAGAGTTGGTACATTCGCGCTCTGGAAATTAAGCCTGATTTTGCTCAAGCTTTAGCCAACCTGGGAACTATTCACGCACAGCAGCAACAGTGGCAAGAGGCGATCGCCTGTTACCAAAAGGCGATCGCGATTCAACCCAATTTCGCTGGTGTTTACCGAAACTTGGCTAGGGTTTTTTCGCAAATTGGCAAGCCAGATGAAGCTGTCGAGTGTTGTTATGCGGCCGCGATTTCGGAACCCAAAACAACGGCAGAAGACTACTTTAACCTTGGCCACACCCTGTTAGAGCAAAGGAAGCAGGAGCGGGCGATTGTGTGTTATCGTCGTGCCATATATTTAAACCCCAATTTTTCTGAGGCTCAGGAAAAATTAGGGGAAATTATGGCTGTTGTTGAAGAGTAGGACAATCCCAAAAGTTAAGCTTTTGGCTTCGGGTAATGGCTTTCTGATGTCAAAATATCTGTTAGCGTTACATCCCATCTAAATTTGTCTGAATTAATTTCAGCTACCTTTTTCGCAAGGATGGCAACTCCTCCAAAGGCCGGCTGAGTTGTTAGTGTTTCTTGACCTTGTATCATGGTGTCTAAGTGCATTCGTAAAGGAACGTAAAGTTCAGCTCTTATCACTTCAAATCCTAAAGCCTGAGAAAATAAAACTTTGAGACCCTCGTCAGAGAAGCGCCAGAAGTCCCAAGGTCTCTCGTGAAGGGGCCAGGCAAAGTGGGTACTGTGGAATGTTATTCCACCTACTGCTAGCAACTTATTAATTTCCATTGCTACTACCCAAGGCATTGCTAAGTGTTCAAACACAGATGTGGAAAAGATGGCATCAAACTTCTGGCTGCTGAAGTATTGAGAGAGTTTGTGAGCATCCCCAACTACATCTGTGTTAGCGTCTGCGTAGTAGTCAAACCCCGTGTAGGATGCTGCACCTGAAAATAAAGATCTTTTGCTGCTGGTTCCGGGACTTACGATTCGGGAACCAATTTCTAGAACCCGGAGATTATTGTTATTAACCAGGTTGATAAAATCAAGGAAAATACCGTCGTCGTCATTTGTGAAGGCTGCGAAATCGTATACTGAAGGCTTCGACCCGGCAAAGGTTACATCTTTGCTGTAGGTCGCACCTTCCGCTTTTGCGTGGAAAGTAACTTGATGTTTTATAATCCTAGGTAGGTAGACAATAAAGCCACAGTTGGGGTTGTTATTGTATTGCGGGTAGGCTGCGGTTACGTCTGGGCGGGGATACCAACTGGAGATAGACACGAAGGTATCGCCGGCGCTAACTACAACTTCATCCAGAACCCCTTCTTTTTTACCTACAATCCATCCTTGGATTCCGAGTCCGCAGTCATTAGACCACGAATGGTCGATCGCCAGTATCAAGTTCTCGTCTTGGTCTACTACTGCCATTGAGTATCCTTTTGCTATTTGATTGACTTTAAGTTGATTTTTTGTCGGTCAATTATAGTTCTCTACTCTCATACATCTGTTGGGATTTGACTCCTCAGTACAAGCGTAGGCTGCGATCGACCTTTCTAGTTTACCCGATCGCCCGTGTTCGTAGCTCGCTTGAGTGCGATCGTCTTCCTGTGTTGATTTTGGGGTAATATCTATTGTTAAGCTCGATCGCTTAGGGCTTGGGGGCGCTCGCCCATATATAATACCTGGTGCGTGCGGGAACATCCTCAGAGGGCTGAAGTCTGATATCCTTGGCAAGGCAACGGCTTGAGTTCATTTGGAGTTCATTGGGGCGATCGGGCAAAACTTACTCTATGTAGTAGAATGGGATACAAAAGCCCGATAGCGACAAAAGTAAATTATGTTTGAGAAAATTTTGTAGCGACAGATATCATTAACCCAACGATAGATGATTTTCTAAAATACAAGAAAGTGATTTAATTATGGAACCCGAGTATCCTACACCCAATGATTGGTATAAAGCTCATCGACCGGAGTTAAAAAAATATCGGGGTGAGTGGATAGCTTATACTAAAAAAGGGGTGATTAGTCACGAGCGCGATGCTCGAAAGATGAAGGATGCGACCGAGCCGAGTTGAGCAGGTTTAGATGATGTAATTAAAGGGATATTTGAAAGCGAGTTTGTCGCTCCAGTCAGATTTTCTCCAGTCAGAATGAGAATATGAAAATCTTACAATTGACAACCTAAATACCAGTTGTTATTGAAATTTCAGCATACGGTAGCAGTGAAAATTCTGGTTGATTCCGGTGCAGAACTTAGGTAATTGCTCAACCCCCTTGACAAGAAGACGAGATAGACATTAGATAAAGGAATGGAAAAACTTCCCGACTTAAAACAACTATCGAACGAGGCAAAAGAAGCCTTGATAGTAGAGCTATGGGAGAAAATCCAAAAACTCAGCGCCACATTAGCCACCTACGAACCAAAACCACAGCCACAGCC
>NZ_JAUBSH010000039.1:0-63393 GCF_036704705.1 Microcoleus sp. K1-B1
TTCCTTCCCTCACACTCCTGTGGATGCCTTTTATGCTTGTAACTCCTCCTAGTTGTAAAAAACCTACACCTCTCAGGGGGAGATGGGTTGGTTCTTCTGAGATATTGCACCATTCTCCATAATCATTTCAGGGCGGGCTCTCCTGCCCAACCCCTACACCCCACAAGAAAATCTACTCTTTGTGGAACAGGCATCCTGCCTGTTCTTAAGAATGGTGCAAGATATAAGTTCTTTGTGCCCCAAGTTATCCTCTCCCTTGTCTCGCAATTCCCTTAGACGATGTAGGGAGAGTTAATTGGCTCGGCCCGCTTTGTGGCTACCAGAGTTTGGTAGATGAGGGCGGATATCTCGCCACGGGTGATGTCGTGGGCGGGGGAAAGCTTTTCGCGCGCGGGATAGTTGACCACGATTTTGCGCTCTGTGGCGGTTGCTATCTCGTCGGTGGCAAAACTGGGAATCTGAGCTCGATCGACATACACGCTCAAAGAATTGGGGTTGCCGCCGCCCAACTGCAAGCCGTTTACCAAAGATACGATCGCCTGAACTCTAGTCAAATTCTGCTGCGGGCGAAACGTGCTGTCTGGATATCCAACCAAAAAGCCAGCTCGATTAGCTTGGTCGATCGCTCCTTTGGCCCAAAAATCCGCCGCCACATCCTTAAAAACCGTCGCCTCACGGCGTGGCATCAATTCAAACGCCTTCGCCAACATAGCCGCATACTGAGCTCTAGTTACAATCTCGTAAGGTTGAAAAGTGCCGTTGGGAAACCCGCTAACAATATTCATCTTTGCCAAGCGATCGATAAAATCCTTAGCCCAGTGCGTGCTGATGTCGCTGAACTTTCCCCCGCCAGGAGTCGGAGTTGGCGTCACATTGCCCAAATCAAATAAACCTTTCACCCGCGAAGAATTGAGCTGATTTCCACCCGCAAAAATCTTACCCCCAGTCGCATTTTGCAAGTCAAATTCGCCGTTATTCTGAAAGATATTGCCGCCCAAATCTTGAGCATTCCCCATATCTGGCAGCGACTTACCCACCGCAGTCAAACCGTCTTCGGTATTTTTTTCGATGCGATTATTGCGTAAAATCGGCTGAGATTCCCCCGCTAAAACTATACCGGAGCGATTTTCCAAAATTTGGTTATCAGCAATCAAAGGAGCCGACTGAGCTTGCAAAGAAATGCCGAAACCCGTCTTTTGAAAAATATTGCGCCGCATTACTCCCTTAGCAGTTCCCGCCATAATCACCCCAGCCGCAGAGTTTGCGACAAATATGTTGTCGAGAATCGCAGGATTAGCGCTGCCCGTGGCAAAAACACCTTCGCGCTTGCAAAGTGTGAAAGTGCAGTTAGCCACAGTCGGAGAAGTTGACTCAATCCAGACTCCCGTGCCGCGACTATCGAGATTCGTGACAGTTACTCCGCGCAATTCCGAATTAGTTGCTAGCAGTATCGTGATATTTTGGCCTGCAGCGGTGGGACTGACAAATTTGCCACTGCCTTGAATCAGAATGCCTCTACCTTTGTTAGTTTCATTGCCAATAACCTTTACTCCCGATGGAATTTCCAAAGGGAATTTTTCGCCACTAGCAGCGCTGTAAGTTCCCGGTGCTAACTGAATCGTAGTTCCCGATGCAGCGCGACTGACGATCGCGCGGGCTATAGTTTTGAATGGGGCTGATTGGCTGCCGACTGCGGAATCGCTGCCTGTTTGCGGGTTGACGTAAAGTGTTGTCATGTTTTTGCCCAAGAGATAATTGGCGATCGAGCTTTTGTGCAATTTTCATTGTCTGTGAACTTGACCCCGAATCTATATTCAGCTTTGATTGCGGGGGTTATTTAATTGCACGATATCTGCAATATTACCAATTAGGAGTTGCAACCACAGGGGGATTCCCCCTACAAAAGACTGTATTTCTCGTTCCCAGCAACAGCAGAACCAGACTTATTTAAGAAGTGCCGGATATAGGGATGCTATTTTTTCCAGATGTTGCCAAAACCACTAAAATTTCGATCGCCTCCACCGGAAAATCGAAGGTTTTGCTGTCATGTACGATCCATCGAGATTCCCTGCCCAAAAACCTTAACCGCTTCAGCCAAATCAGTTTCACCCATCAAAATGCAGCGTCTTAGCAAATCGATATCCAGCGTTTCCAATCCTGACAGTTGACTCTGAATTACTTGCTCGTAGCCATCTTCCCGGAGATGATACAGCCGCAGCGTACGATCTTCCCAAAACCAGATTTCAGGCACGCCCAAAGCTCGATATTTTGGCAACTTGCTCAGTCCACCGCTAGTATAAACCACCTCGATCGACAAATCGGGAATCAACTTAGGTTCTCCCAAACAAAACGATTTGTCTGCTTGAGTAGAAGCTTCTCCCGCTTTCTCCTGAGTCATTGAACCAGAAGGGTAAAACTTAATACCTTGTTGCAGCAGAAAAGTGGTCACTAAGTAACCAATGATTTCCGAAAAATTTTCGTGTTGGAATCCCGGCATCAGAATCTCGATCGCCCCTGCGAAAAAAGACAACTTTATGCCTGGGGAATCTTCCGAAACCTTCTGGATTAACTTGAATTGCTCCCAAGTGCCGTTGAGCACCACTCGCCCATCGAGAGTTTCCCGATCGAGAACTTGTGTCATTGACTCGCACCATTATCTCTTATTGGCATTATAACTGAGATGTTGGCACCATTCTCAATTATTTGTTTAGGAACAGGCATCTTGCCTGCTCCGAAAATTCACTCTTTGTGGAACAGGCATCTTGCCTGTTCTTGAGAATGGTGCAAGATGTGAGTTATAACGCATTGTGCGATCGCTCCTACAGAAGCTCCATGCAGCAAATGTAGCTTCAGAATCCGAATAGTTCTTTCTACTTCCCTGGCTCTTCCTAAGAACACATATCCCAAGGCTCTGCCTCGCCTTAATTACCAGCCTATTTCACAATACAAGACGCATCCAACACCACTAGAATTTCATTATGAAAAACAGCACAACTTGTTATTGCTGAAGCTAAGGCGGGAATTTTCCCTTGTTCTAGAGAAAGCCTCGCCTCCGGTGTAGAATCAAATTGATTTAGCCAGCCATCATCCTTTATATACTGAAGAGTCAAAGCATTGCGATCGAGCATCCAAAAATCAACTCCATATTGATTTATAAAATTTTGCAATACAGCTTGATCGGGAGTGTATTGAGCGCGAATTAAATCGTTAAGTCGCTGCTGATATTTGCTGTAGTAGCCTTTCTGATACGGCACTGCATATTCTTTTGCCACCAGAACTGAACGCTGACTAAATGTTGGCAGATGGTCAGTCTCTCCCGCGATTGAAGCAATCAAGATATCTTTAGGTTGTTGCTCAAAAAATTTGTACAAACCAGGCATTTTACCTTCTACATACCCGACTGTGGGAAATTTTTCGACCAAGCAGGGATAAAGCACCACTGCGACAGCGATTATCGCTGTCGTAATTAGTGCAACTAAGTTTTTTACATCAAAGGTTGTTGCGCTTTTTAATGCCCAAGAACCGACTCCATCAATAATTAAAGTTAGGGCGATCGCAGTTATGAAAACTACAATAAATCGCAAGCTATAGGCTGTATAGCGACCTGGTTGATACAGCTTAAAAATGGTGGCGTGAGCCGCAAAAAACATCGCCGATGATGCTAAAAATAGCTGAAGCAAAAGCCAGATTTGGCTTTGAATCTGATTTGCTAAGGGAAAAGCCGATCGCAAAAATAGCAGCAGCGGAAATAACAGCGCGACACAGTGAGTTACAGGCGTAAACAGCGACTTGGGAAACATCCCGCTACCCCGCCCTGTCAACCAATAATCTTTGGGATTTGAGCGAAAAAAAGCATTTCTGCCACCTGGTGCAAATTCGCCCATTTGCTTCGCTTCTGCTGCAGTATAAGTTGGGCCAAATTCAGAGTTATCTAAGGCATAGGGCAGCATTACTAAAAATATTAATCCCAAACCTGTAGTGCAAAATAGGTAATTAGTTCGATCGCCCGACAAGCGCAAACCGCCCTTTTCCCAGCATAGCAGCCGCAAAACTAAAATTCCGGCAGCAACCAAGGCGTAAGGAGGATAGAATAGTCCGATCAGCGCGATCGCCCCTAAACACGGCAGCAACGAACTGCGCGACAAATAATATAAAAAAGCCAGAAATATCGGATATATAAAAGCTCTTGGCGTTGTGGAAGCCAAATCATCAGTCATCCACATATGCTGATTTAAAAGCAAAGATGCAATAAATCCAGTCATCGGCACTGGCAGCATTTCTAGGCAAAGACCAAAACAGTAATAGGTGGAGATTAAGCCGAGAAATAGCGGCAATATTTTGTGAAATAATAGCGGTTGAATGCCAATTGTTGCTGCTAATTTGTAGAGCGTGCTGTATCCTGCGGGGGCGACTGATTGAAAGTAATTAGCAATGAAATCGTTGGGGAATAATTCAGGATCGACAAACCGCATCATCCAGAAAACGTGCTGCCTCGCATCGTCTTGCACGATATACTCACCGCTAAAGGCTTGCTTCAACCCTAAAATAGCATAGATGGCGGCAAATGTCAGGCTGAGAGTTAACCAAAATATTGTGTGCGATCGGGATGTGCGATCGACTGTAGCAGTTAGAAATTTGTGCAACCGAGCTATTAATACCATTTGAGATTGGAGATTTGAGATTAAAGAATCGGGAAGGACTGATTCTCCAACCTAAGATTATATCATGCCCGGTCAATTACCCCTAATAAAAACCGCTTTACTTTCAACTTCGCCCGATTTTAGATTATTTTCCAACCCGCACGCCCGGAATTTTAAGGCGAATCCGATACAGACTTGTACTTCCCGTGATATAAAGCGTTTTGCGATCGCTTTCTCCCCATGCCAAATTAGTCGCCGTCTCAGGCACAGAAATCTTCCCCAAAAGCTTGCCATCCGGCGAAAAAATCCACACTCCCCCCGGCCCAGTGCTGTAAACATTCCCCTCTACATCAACTTTTAAACCGTCGGGAACTCCGCCTTGACTAGCATCTTTTAACTCCGCAAAAAGCTGCTGGTTGGTAACATTTCCGTCCGGTTTTACATCGAAAACAGCAATGTATCCCGCTTCCGAATTGTTGACATAAAGTTTTTGCTCATCTGGTGAAAAGGCGATGCCATTGGGTAGCACCAAATCCTTAACCAGCAGAGTTAATTTTCCGTCTTGTGCCAGCCTGTAAACACCGTAAAAGCCCAATTCTTCCTGCTCTTTACTAACACCATAGGACGGATCTGTAAAATAAATGCTGCCATCAGATTTAACCACCAAATCGTTCGGGCTGTTGAGCCGCTTGCCCTCGTATCTATCCGCCAAGGTGATAACTTTGCCGTCTTTTTCTGTGCGGGATACGCGGCGATTTTCGTGTTCGCCAGTAAGTAGGCGGTTTTCTTTGTCTAAAGTATTCCCGTTGGCTTTTCCCGAAGGGCGGCGAAATACCTCAACTTGCTGATTTGAGCCGAATTTATAGATAATATTGGCGGGAATATCACTGAACAGCAAAAAGCCGTCTGGATGCCAAATAGGGCCTTCTATAAATTGGAAATTGCCAGCTAGTTTTTCTAATTTTGCGCTATCATCAAGAATACTTTGCATGGTATTTTTTTTGTCCTGGTTTTCCGTTTGGGCGGTCAAAATTGTCAAATCAGATGTTAATTGGTTGGACAAATTGCTGTCAGTGAAAGGTTTTAACAGATGATTTTTGAAAAGCCTGTTGCTGAATGCGAGAGTCAAAACTATAAACAAGAGGCTGAGGGTAGCAATTTTGGCGATCATGTTGGCCTTGTTAATTGCATTGAGTGAGAGCGGTAGTGAAATCGATCGTACCGCATCTATCTTACATTTATATTAAGAATACAAAAGTGTGGCTTCAAACAGACAGCCGCGCGGATAACATAGTATAGCAATGTCATTTCAATTAGCGATCGCCACCTGCTGAGATTCCTGAATTTAACACGCCGGAGCATGGATTAAAATCACAAATAATATCTAGCTATATGCTTTCTACCTTAGATATCAAACTACTAGGCGGATTCTGCCTTTCCTGTGCAGACAAGCCCGTTGTCGGTGTCACCACAGAGCGCCCGCAAGCTTTGTTGGCTTACCTGGTACTGCATCGCGATATCCCCCAAACCCGTCAGCGGCTTGCCTTTCAATTCTGGGCCGATTCCACCGAGGCCCAAGCTCGCACCAACTTGCGCCGGGAGTTGCATCACCTGCGTCACGGACTCCCCGATGCCGATCGCTACCTGCTGGCAGATGCCAAAACCCTGCAATGGAATCCCCATGCGTCTTTCGTGCTGGATGTGGCTGAGTTTGAACGGGCATTCGCCGCAGCAGAAGCAGCGGAACGAGCCGCAGATGTTAACGGTGCCAGAACAGCCTGGGAGCAAGCGATCGCGCTTTACGGCGGTGATTTGCTGCCGAGTTGTGAGGATGAGTGGATTTTTCCAGAACGCGAACACCTGCGACAGAAATTGCTCCATGCTCTCGAATCTCTGACTCGCCTCTCGGAAGCTCAGGGTGATTATCGGGCTGCAATCCGCTCTGCACAGCGCTTACTGGAGATCGATCCATTGCACGAAACCAGCTACGCAGCTTTGATGCGATCGCACCATTTGAACGGCGATCGCGCCAATGCACTCCAAGTCTACCATCGCTGTATGACTTTGCTGCGCGAGGAACTAGGAGTTGACCCTAGTGCGATCACTCGCAAGCTCTACGAGCAACTGTTGCTCGAAGACGAAGCGCCCGACATTCAACCCTCGTCTCACTCTGCCGGGCCACCCCAAACGAATTTGTTTCCCTCACCTTTAGCTTTGTCGCCTTTAGTGGGACGCGATCGCGAATGGGCATCGATTCAGCAGTGGGCAAAGCCGATACTGCTTGCGAACTGCAGCGCGAACGCCACCGCTGAGGCATCGCCAGTGCTCTTGCTCGCGGGCGAACCCGGAATCGGTAAAACTCGCTTGCTCGAAGAGCTACGAGCCACGGCACAGGCGGTTCAAGTGCTGTGGGGACGCGGATTTGCCGCCGAGATGGTGCGACCCTACGGTATTTGGATTGATGCTTTGCGGTCGATCGCGATGCCCTCCACAGGCAACATTCCGCCAGAGCTAGGTTTCTTGCTCCCAGAGCTCGCTCAACCTGGGAAAGCTCCGCCCGATATGCCTCCGGCACGCTTGCGCGAACGCAGTCATCTGTTTGATGCGGTGGTACAATTGCTGGCTCAATCTGCCAGTGAGGCTGCGTTAATCGTCATTCTAGATGACATTCAGTGGATCGATGAAGCCTCATCGGCATTGCTGCACTACGCCATCCGCTTGCTGAGTCATAAGCCGGTTTTATTCGCCTGCACCGGGCGTTCCAGGGAAGTAGAGGAGAATGCGGGCATCTCGCGGGTGGTGCAGGCACTCAGACGAGAGCGACGGCTGCTAACGCTGGAATTGCATCCTTTCGATCGACAACAAACGGCTGAATTGATTCGCCGACAGCAAGCGGTTAATCCGTTAGAGCTATCTCCAGAAGCGGTGGAGCGCGTATTTATCGATAGTGGGGGGAATCCCCTGTTTGCGCTGGAAGTTGCCCGGGCATTGTCCCAGGATCGGTCTACTCATGCTGATAATTTAGAGGCTTTGATCCGTGATCGCCTCCACCAATTGGATGACACGGCTCGCGAATTTTTGCCTTGGGCCGCTGCATTGGGGCGCAGCTTCAAACCGACAGCGGTGGCTCATGTGGCAGACTATCCGCTGCCGAAATTGCTGATGGCGATCGAACAGCTCGAACAACAAACCATTATCCGTCCCAGCGCCTCTCTTGGTGACGAAATGGGCTATGACTTTGCTCACGATATTGTGCGTCAGACTGTCTATCGCCAGTTGTCACAACCGCGTCGCCATTTGATCCATTTGCAAATTGCTCATAAGTTGCATCAACTCTCCACACCAGACAACGCCTGGGCTGGCGATATTGCCCGTCACGCGGCCATCGGGGGCGATCGAGAATTAGCAGCGTCTAGCGCCTTCTGTGCCGCCGAACGCTGCCTGAAATTGTTTGCCTACACGGAAGCATCAGAATTAGCTCAGCTTGGAATTGAGCAGTGTCAAGGACTTGACGACCGCACTCGCATTGAATTGCATTTAAAATTGCTGCGGGTTGGTGCGATCGCAGGCGTTACGGGCGATCGAGTTTCTCAACTCGACAGCGAGGTGCACCGCTTAATCGATGAAGCAAATGCTCTCGGCTTAGAAGAAGCAGAAGCCACGGGACTTGAGGCCTTGGTGATCCTGCATTTCGATCGCAGCAACTTCGCCAACGTTCACCAACACTCGCTGCGGGCAGCAGAGGTAAGTCGGGCATCGAGTCCAGCTACTGCCGTGCGATTGCTGGCCTATGGCGGGTCTTGCTTGGCGGAAATTGGACGGGAAATGGCGCGGGCAGAAGCATTGTTGCTAGAGGCGCAGTCCCTGGCTGAGAGAGTTGGTTTGAAGAACATCGGAATTGACCAAGGGTTGGGTGCCGTACAGCGCCATCACGGGAACTATGCCCAAGCGCGAGTTTTGTGGCAACAGGCGTGGCGATCGGCGGCGGCCCAGCAGGATCACTGGTGCGAGTTTTATAACCTCAGCTATTTGGCGATGACGGAACTGGAAGCGGGCGATCCGGCTGCGGCCTTGCCTTATTGTCAGGAAATGGCGATCGTCGGAGCCAAAATTAAAGGCGAAGGTAGTGAAGGTGCGATCGCCCAGGCACTTTTAGCTTTAGCAAACTATCAGCTTCAGCAAATTGGAGCCGATGCTGCTTTGGAACGGGCGATCGCGACTTTGCAACAGGTGGATGCCAAACGGATGCTGTCTTATGTGCTGATTGGGGCGGCTCAAGTGGATTTAGAGTGCGATCGACCTCTTTTGGCAACAGCCCGCGCCGAAGCTGCTTTAGAAGCTGCTCAGACGGTCGATCATCCCAGCGAGATTGCTCTGGCTTGGGCGATTTTGATTCAGGGTGCTTTAGCTTTGGGCGATCGAGAAGGGGCGACTGCGCGGTTTGAATCCCTGCGCGATCGCATCGATCGTCCTGCGCTGAGTTTCCGCGCCCGCACTGCTGTCGATCGGGCGATCGAACAGATTTAGTCATTAGTTATTAGTCATTAGTTGTAGCGAACTGCAATTAGGGATGGTCTTCATCACAGGGAACTTTACTTTACTTCATATCCCTCATCTAATTTTTTTAAACTCTTCCGCTTGTTTGATAATTGGTTCATATTCCCCTTTTTTGATAAATTATGCCAAACTTTAGTATTACAGTAATTATTGGCTAGATTGCTATGTTT
Source organism: Microcoleus sp. K1-B1 (assembly GCF_036704705.1). Taxonomy (NCBI): domain Bacteria; kingdom Bacillati; phylum Cyanobacteriota; class Cyanophyceae; order Oscillatoriales; family Microcoleaceae; genus Microcoleus; species Microcoleus sp. K1-B1. The sequence continues at coordinate 9,368 of NZ_JAUBSH010000039.1, forward strand.
AAAATGAATCGCCGTCAATTTCTATTAAGTAGCGCTGTAACGTTTGGTGCGGTAATAGCCCATGCTCAAGTTAAAGCCCAAAACTCCCGAACTCCAGGAGCATTAGAAAAAGGACTATCCTCTCAGAAAGTGATCGTTGTCGGAGCGGGGTTGTCTGGTTTGGTTGCCGCTTACGAGTTAGCAGCAGTAGGTCATACAGTAACGGTTTTAGAAGCCCGCGAGCGAGTAGGAGGGAGAGTTTTGACCTTGAGAGACAAATTTAGTGAGAATCATTTCGTAGAAGCGGGAGCAGCAAGAATTCCGTCTACTCACAATCTAACACTTGGCTATGCTCAACATTTTGGCTTGACTCTAAAGCCTTTTTCCCCACCAGATGGGCTTTACATTTCTGTTAAAAAGGGGCAACGTCTTCTTATTCCTACTGATGAATTAGCTAAAAATATACCAGGAGCAGGCAGATTGAAATTGGTTAAAATTGATCAAGGTTCAGATCGATTGCCACAAGCATTTGCTACCGATCTAGTTGATAAAATTCATCTAGGAGCTGCCGTTACTCGCATTGAACAAACTTCTTCAGGGGTTCAAGTCTTGTGCCAATCGGGACAGCAATACACTGGAGATTGCGTCCTATGTACTGTTCCCTTGCCAGTCTTGGGAACGATCAATTTTCAGCCTCCACTATCATCTCAAAAACAGCTTGCTATAGGTGGGGGTTATAACTATCGCTCAGCAACACGAATGTTTGTAGAATTCTCCGAACGATTCTGGGAAAAACAAGGATTGAATGGTTGGGGGGTGTTTGATAATGGTGTTGAAGAACTGTGGCACTCCACTTGGGATTTTCCTGGAAAAACAGGCATTTTGCAGGCTTATTTGAAAGGGGAAAATGCCCTCGCTATGGATGCCCTCGCCCCAGACCAACAATTCCCTCAATTACTACAGCGATGGGAAAAGATTCTCCCTGGTGTAACTGCTTATCAGGGCAAGACGACCAGTTATTCTTGGGCTAAAGACCCTTGGTCGAAGTCAGGTTGGGCATACCCGACTGAAGAGCAAGAAAAAACGTTTTTTGATGAACTTGGACGGTCGGAAGGGAAAGTCTATTTTGCTGGAGAACACACTTCTACTGCGAAGGGATGGATGCAGGGCGCATTAGTATCTGGATTGAGGACTGCTCAAGAGATCCATCAGGCAAGAACTTAATTTTCTGATATTTTTGTGCGATCGCACTATCATTTACAGATTGGTTGAGAATGCGATCGTAGAGCAGACTGTACCCACGTTTATGCTGGGGAGGTGGGGGGTGACAACTCGCTCACTTTGTCCAGTGCGAGGCGCTGAGAAAATTGGGGTGAGAGTGGGGAAAATCCTCAATCGCTACAATTAGTCATGAGTCATTAGTTAACAGTCAACAGTTAACAGTCATTACTAACTAAGAGGAAGTAATTATGTCTCTTATCAAAGTTGAAACCGTTGCCGATCAACCCATCACCGCAGAAATGTTAGCTGATACGCGAGTTTTGGATTGTCTTGGGGCAAGGAATGCCAAGTGGCACTACTCTTTACTATCAGCCGATCGCGATCGCATGATTTGCACCTTTGAGGCACCAGATGCAGAGTCTGTGCGACAAGCTTATCGCCAAGCCGATGTTGGATTTAGCAAGGTTTGGACAGCCCAAGTTATTGAACCTGAAGGTGTGCCACCTGTATGGAACGAACCCATCCTCAAGGTGTGGGAGGGAAGCTATCCGAATGGCTTTACCGATGAAGAGTGGAAGGAAGCCCAGCGATTAATTTTAGCGTGCTATCAGGAACGGGGTATTGAATGGGTGCGTTCCTATGCGTTGCTGGATAAAACTCGTGTGGTGTGCGAACTGAACGCGCCCGATGCGGAAGTGATTCGAGAAGCCCACGGTAAAGCTGGGATTCCCTTCGATTGCGTTTGGTGTGCCGAAGTTCTCAAACCTTGAATTCGCGCGGACGATCGCGCTTGGCTGCTTTGGGAACGCTTCGAGAACGCTTTCGGAACGGTTTCGGAACGATCGCCTCGTTAGATTGATATCAAGTTAATCAAACAACCAGCAAATTAACTCATCCCTTTACACTTTAAGGAGAAATAAAATGGCTGAATTTGACCTTGGTACCTTGCCATCTAATAATGCCGTAGTAGTTCCGCGCCGCACTATCAGTAATCTCAACAGCAAAGACACCTACAGTTTCCGTCTGGATAGCGATAAAAATATCAACCTTGGGCTGGTTGGTATGACCGACGATCTGAATGTTCAACTATTTCGCGATTTCAATGGCAATGGCTTAGTTGATGGTAACGATAAGCAAATTGCTATTTCCGATCGATTGCGTTTGGATGAAGTAATCAACTTGTCCTCAGCAGTTGCTGACGTTGATGCAGGCAATTACGTGGTGCAAGTCAATCGGAACCGTGCGTTCAACGATACTCCATACAATTTGAGAGTATCGGCTGACGCGGCCGGTACACCCAGCAAAGTCCTCGCCATAGAAGATGATTTCGGTGCCGTCTTTTCCAACGACAAACCAAGAACTCATCAAGGTTCTGTGGGTAACACCGACACCACCGATACTATCCATCTCGCTGTCAATACCCAGGGATTTTATCACTTTGGTCTCAATAATCTCAGCGCTGATGCCGATCTCCGATTGATTCAAGACACAAACAACAATCGCGTCGTCGATGCAGGTGAGGTAATTGGAAGTGTGGTTAAGCGAGGCACTATTTCAGAAGGATTTGTCCGAAACTTGGCTCCTGCAACTAACTACTATCTTCAAGCCTCTCAATTCACAGGTAACACTAATTACTCTGTTACCTTGACTCCGATTCCCAACTAGAAAGTCCTGGATGTAAAAACTCTATCTGTAGGGTGCACACTGTGCACCTTACCCTATCAATTGTTCGTTCAAATGACTTTAATTGAAGCCAGACAGCTATGACCGCAGTTTTATTACAAATCCGCAATCGCACCATCTCTGGGGAGGAGATAGTTCCTCGACTTGCCAGCTACCAAATGCTGCCCCAATTATACCGCGAGAGCATCATTGATGAAGCGATCGCCCCCATTGATTGCACCGCTGAAGAAATCGTGAATGCCAGCCAGCAGTTCTACGAACAAAATCAACTGATCGACGAAACCACACGACAGATTTGGCTACAACAGCACGGGATGAGTCTGGAATTTTTAGAGACTGTTTTCATCCCCCGGCTGCTCAAAATTGAGAAATTCAAACACCAAACTTGGCATCACAAACTAGAGTCATATTTTCTGAAACGCAAGCGATCGCTAGATCGAGTCATTTATTCTTTGATTCGGGTTAAAGATGCAGAAATTGCGCGAGAACTGTATTTTCGGATTCAAGAAAAAGAGCAATCCTTTGCCGAACTGGCGCGCGAGTATTCCCAAGGCCCAGAAGCTCAAGTCAATGGGATTCTTGGCCCGGCGGAACTCGGCACAATCCACCCCAATTTGGCGCATCTGTTGACGATAAGCGGGCCCGGTCAGCTTTGGCATCCTATCCGCATAGAAGAATGGCTGGTAATTGTCAGATTAGAAACATTGATTCCGGCGCAGTTCGATGTAGCCATGCGTCAACGTTTGCTGCGCGAACTGTTTGAAAATTGGGTGCAAGAACAGATGCGTATCTCTATTTTCTAACTCTGCGTTCTCTGCGTTCTCTGCGGTTAAATCGTTCAGAAACAACCGTCAACAATATAATCTCTGCCGAAACCTCATCTTCCAAATAGAAACTTTTGAATACCATCACCATTAAATTATGATGACACAAACATTCGAGCAAACCAAAGCAGAAGCATTCGCCGAACGGATGCTGGACATTCTCAACAGTGGCGCACTCGCAGTCATGATTTCCATCGGGCATCGCACCGAACTATTCGACACAATGGCAGAATTGCCGCCCTCTACCAGTCAACAAATTGCCGATGCTGCCGGATTGAACGAACGCTACGTGAGGGAATGGCTCGGTGCAATGGTAACGGGTCGCTTAGTGGATTATAATTCGATCGACAAAACCTACACTTTGCCGACAGAATATGCAGCATTCCTGACACGCGCTGTGGCTTCGGACAACATTGCCCCCTTTACTCAATACATTCCGCTGTTAGGTTCGGTGGAGGATCAAATTATCGATTGCTTCTACAAAGGCGGCGGTGTGCCTTACTCCGAGTTCAAACGTTTTCACGCGGTGATGGCAGAAGATAGCGGTCAAACCGTGGTATCGGCGTTATTTGACCACATTCTGCCACTAATTCCTGGACTTACCGAAGCGTTGCAGCAAGGCATTGATGTATTGGATGTTGGCTGCGGCAGCGGACGAGCACTCAACAAGCTGGCGGTCGCCTTTCCGAATAGCCGATTCACAGGCTATGATTTTTCGGGAGAAGCCATTGCCCATGCCAACACCGAAGCCCAACTGCGGCAATTAAGCAATATCCAGTTTGAGGTCAAGGATGCCACAACATTGGATGAATGCGATCGCTACCATTGGATCACCACATTTGATGCAATTCACGATCAAGCCAGACCCGATATTGTACTGCAAAACATCTACAAAGCGTTGCGTCCTGATGGCGTTTACCTGATGCAAGATATCCGCGCCACAACGGATGTCGGCGGTAATCTAGAGCATCCCATTGCGCCGTTACTATACACCATTTCTTGTATGCACTGCATGACAGTTTCTTTAGCCTACGGCGGCATGGGATTGGGCACCATGTGGGGCCAAGAAAAAGCGCTGCAAATGTTGAGTGAATCTGGGTTTAGCAGCGTTGAAATCAAGCGGCTGGCTCATGACATTCAGAACAACTATTATATCATCAAAAAGAGCTAAAATCATGTGCAATATTTGTGCGATCGGTCAAAAATCGCAGAAGAAAAAACAGCCTAATTCCGGCTTGTTGGATACCAGCCAATTTTCGGTATTTATCGATCTGAAGCAATTGTCTTCCACACCGGAATTCAAATCAGCTCAACCACTTAACAGTCCTCAGTCCTCAGTTAAACCCCTGCTTTAACATCCAGGGATTCTACTTAGGAAGAGGTCAATCAGTCAACAGTTTAAGTGGACACGAATGCTTTAGTCATTAACCCTGACTTAAGACGAATAAAGTCTTCACTATGAACCTATTTATAGTGAGGACTTTATTCTGTTCAACTGTTAAGCTGAAAATGAAACAAATAGCGCCGCAATACCAAGAACGAGCGCACCGATACCCATCACAAAAGACCAGAAGCGGTGATAACTCTTAACCGTCGTACCGCTATCGCTTTCAAGCTGAATCAAATCCATCCAAGGTGCAACACCCCGGCGGAACCAACCCAATGCGCTAACATCCATTCCAATCAAACTTTCAACCCGTTTCATGCCAAACATAAAATTACCAATTGGCCCAAAACGAGAAGCATATCGCAGATAAAGCATTCCCGTTCTATCTTGCAATTTCAAATCTGAACCGAAGGCATAACCCGCATCGCCGCGACCAATTAATTCGCCTTGTAGTTGCGCCGGCTGACCCCGTAAAGGGCTTGCATAAGGGTCAGACATTAAGGTTAAAACATCTAAGCGTTCTGCTTCTTCGTAATTCGGGAACATGACCAAAGTCTTGAGCAAAATTCCCGTACCCAAACCAATTAAAGGACAAGCAACCATCATCATCGGGTTTACAGCATACAGGGAAATGCCGATCGCAAAACCCACCGCTAAGCCCAGAGTTTCTGCACTGTATAGCAGCACATCGAACACAAAATTGCCGTACAATCTCCGCTTGCTCAAATCGTTGCCTTCGCCGACAATCCGGCCCATGTCAAACTCAATATCCAAGCCTAATTGTTCGGCATAAGTGCTCAAAGCGCGAACTCGTTTACCCGTCAGCGGGTGAGTCGAGTTCAACTCCATCCACCAACCCCACGGATTAAACATATCCCACAGAAACACTCGCCCAATCTTTTCTGGTTCCGAAGAAATCCTGTAAGCAGTGCCAGTAGATGTGGCAGCTTTGGCATCGTAAATGCCTAAAGCGCGAGTTCCTTCTAACAAAATGCTGGGTTCTGTTGCCCTTTGTCCTTCTTCCAAAATACCGTAAGCAATTTTTACCAAAGCGCGAGACAAAGCATTGGGGTTGCCAGTAGTTTCGGCAGCAAAATGGTCTGCAAAATATTCTCGTGTCCGGGACAAATACAGCAATAAATAAGTGCCAGCGATGTAAAATAAATAAGCAACAGCAGCTACCGTACCCGCCGCATCTTTAGCTTTTTCGCCACCACTTCGACCCATTCTTTGAGTTGTAGTGTAAATTAAATAAGTAATCTGCACCAAAGTCGAAGCTAAAGTCATTACTGCAAAGTCCCAGTGGACGATGTGACCGAGTTCGTGGGCGTAAACAGTGGCAATTTCTTCGTCGTCTAAATAGGTAAAAAGACCTTGACTGACGACTAAGCGAGCGCTGTTTGGAAAGGAACCGTAAGTAAAAGCAGTAGGGTTTTGGTCGTCGATAATTCCTAAACGCGGAGAAGAGAGTTTTTTCTGCTTGCAAACCTTCTTAATAACTTTCGCTGTTTCGGGACTTAGGCTTTCAATTTCTGCTAGGGAAACCCAGCGAGTATGGTATAGCCAATTTTGGCTTAAGTCCATCAAGTAAGGCGATAGGAAAAAAGCAGCGATGTTAAAAATCAGAGTTATGGGAAGTGCGATCGCCAATCCGGTAACTGGATCGGGACTGCTGAGAATCAAAACTGAGGCTAAAGATAGCGCTAACACCATACCAAACAGCAGGCTGAGGGTGACGCCGGAAGCTAAAACGAGATTTCCGCCAGTTTTCTGTATGAGTTTAACGCCTGCTTTGGCGGCTCGCCCTGCCTTGCGTAAAGGGGCATGAGATGACATAATAATCTCCAAAGGTTATTGACAAATGGAAATGACCGTGGGATTTTATCTATACTTCACTGTTTTAACCTGTGAATGCGGAGTGCTATAAGGGGTCTCAACAAAAATATAGAATTTCCTCTAGAATTGTTAAGACTGAAAACCGCCCCGAAATTTATTTGTGCGGATTCAATTCAAAACTCAAAATTCAAAACCAAACAATCAAAACTATTTAAAAGTTACTGCCATGTCTATTATTGAAATTGCCCAAAAAACGCGCGTATCTGCTAGAAAGTTGGCAGTTTTGTCCGCTACTGCCAAAAATCAAGCTATTGAAGCTATTGCGAAAGCTTTAGAAGCTGCTGCGCCGGATATTGTGGCGGCGAATGCTGCTGACTGCAAGGCTGCAAGCGCGGATGGAATTGCGAAACCGCTGTACGATCGCCTAAAGTTGGATGAGAGCAAGTTGAAAAGTGCGATCGCGGGCGTGCGCGACGTTGCGAAACTCCCAGATCCCGTAGGTGTCGTGCAAATTCACCGTGAATTGGATACAGGATTAATTCTGAAGCGCATCACCTGTCCTTTGGGCGTTTTAGGCATTATTTTTGAAGCGCGCCCAGAAGCTTTAATTCAGATAGTATCCTTGGCAATCAAATCGGGAAATGGCGTCATTCTCAAAGGCGGCAAAGAGGCAGTCCGTTCCTGCGAAATCTTGACAAAAGTGATCCATCAAGCATTAGCAGAAACAGCGGTTAATCCAGAAGTCGTGCAGTTGCTCACGACGCGGGAAGAAACAATCGAACTGCTGAAAATGGATGAATATGTAGATTTGATTATTCCCAGAGGTTCTAATTCCTTCGTGCGGTTCGTGCAGGAAAATACGCGGATTCCCGTGTTGGGACACGCCGACGGAATTTGTCATTTGTACGCAGACAAAGCAGCGGATATTCAGAAAGCAGTAGAGATTTCTGTAGATGCAAAAACCCAGTATCCAGCCGCCTGCAATGCCATTGAAACCTTGTTAGTTCACAGTGCGATCGCCCCCAAATTCCTGCCCGCTGTTGCCGAAGCTTTGCAGCAGAAAAAAGTTGAATTGCGGGGAGACGAAAAAACTCGCGCTCTCCTAGAAAATATTGCCGAAGCGACAGAAACCGATTGGTCTACAGAATACAGCGATTTGATTTTATCAATCAAAATAGTAGATTCTGTGGAAGAGGCAATTAATCACATTAATACTTACGGTTCCAGACATACAGATGTCATTGTCACCGAAGACAGCGAAGCCGCCGAAACATTTTTAAATGGAGTCGATGCGGCCGGAGTTTATCACAATTGTTCGACTCGATTTGCCGACGGTTTCCGCTACGGTTTCGGTGCAGAAGTGGGGATTAGCACGCAGCAAATGCCGCCTCGCGGGCCTGTTGGTTTAGAGGGGTTGATTACCTATAAGTATCGAGTTGTTGGAGATGGCCATGTTGCCGCTAGTTACGTGGGGAAGGATGCGAAGGAATTTACACATCGAGATTTGTAAAAAAGTAATACTATTTGCGAAAAACATCGCTACAATAGCATTAAAAAAAGGGACAATACTACATTTTATCAACCCTAACAAATGTTGCATGAGTTTTGATAAATGGTATAATAACAACAGTATTGAGTTGTGAAACAGATGTGCGCTAGCATCACAATTAACCCTTACGAAATTCAGCAAATCTCGCAAGCGCATACAATCAGTTCGTCAAAGCTGCGCTCGCTCGCCCAAACAGCAGAAGGTTTAGCAACAGCAATAGAGAAGTAGAATTGCTTCTCATCTTGATGCTGTCGTCAAATCGAGGTGAAGTCAACTGGCTGTGCATATTCTGCACAATTGTGTCCCAGTATGTGATTCAGCTTTTGGGGAGATGTCTAATGTTTCTGCTCCCAATGACAACTTGAGTAATTTTTACTGAATTCTGTCTGCTCTGGAAATAGCGATCGCCTCTAGGGGCAGTTATACAAAATATAAACTACAAAATATAAACATTTTGTCAATGCGTAAGTCCTAGCGGCTTCTCTTAATTTTTATTGATTGGCTGGGGGAACTGCGGGGATGAAAATCATCATTTCTCCAAGGGCGTTGATAAATCCTGCTTTGAACCGCTAGATAGCGCGTCTAAATGAATGCTCTCATTGACTGAGTAGAGACGTTGCCTGCTGTGTCGGTTTAGTCTCCAATAAATTCGTTAATTCCTACGCTCTCCCTTTAGGCTAAAGGAATTTCAATAATGAACTCTGTCCCAACACCCTGTTCTGAAAAGCAACTCAGTTGACCACAATGTTTTTCTACAACAATCTGATGACTAATTGATAAACCCAATCCCGTACCTTTTTCTGCTGGCTTGGTTGTAAATAGATAATCAAATATTTTAGTGCGTACCTCTTCCGGCATTCCCAAACCGTTATCTTTAATGTGAATCATGGCGATATTTCGGTGGGGGTCAACTTCAGTGCAAATCGTAATTTGTCTGGGATTTGCTTTAATTTCTTCCAAATTTGGCTTCAGAAGAGAATCTTCTAAAGCATCAATTGCATTAGCAATAATGTTAATAAATACCTGATTTATCTGTCCGGGGTAGCACGGTACTAGAGGTAACTTTCCATATTCTTTAACCACTTCTATTTTCGTACGTGTATCATTTGCTTTTAATCGATGTTGTAGAATTAGTAATGCACTGTCAATCCCTTCATGCAGGTTAGCTTCTACTTTTGATGTACTATCAGCGCGGGAAAAAGTTCTTAAAGATACACTAATTTGACGAATCCGTTCTACGCCCACTTTCATGGATGAAATAAGCTCGGGTAAGTCTTGTATGAGATACTCTAAATCCACTTCTTCGGCACGAGTTGCAATCGCTGCACCTGGAGAGGGAAACTGTTGCTGATAAAGATGAACAATTTCTAATAAATCTTGAATATAAGTTTCAGCATGAGTCAGGTTTCCCTTGATAAAACCTACTGGATTATTAATTTCATGAGCCACTCCAGCCACTAATTGACCGAGGGTAGACATTTTTTCGCTTTGGATTAATTGGAGTTGAGCTTGTTGTATGGTCTGTAGAGCTTGTTTTAGTTCAGAGGTTCGGTCTTCAACTCGTTTTTCTAATTCTTGATTCAATTGTTGTAAAGTTTTTTCTAAAGTCGTTTTTTCTTCAATTTTTTCTTGGAGCAATTGATTTTTGCTTGCCAGATCTTTGGTCAAGTTTCGCAACTCTAAATGAACTTGAATTCGAGCTAATACTTCTTCTTTTTGAAAGGGTTTAGTGATATAATCTACAGCCCCAAGACTCAACCCTTTGACTTTTTGATCGGTGTTGCCAAGAGCCGTCATAAAAATGATCGGAATTTCTGAGGTTGATGGATTGCTTTTCAGTCGAGAACAGGTTTCAAATCCGTCGATTCCCGGCATCATAATATCTAATAAAATTAAATCTGGGGTGACATATTCTATTTTTTGCAGCGCACTTTCTCCATCTTGCGCTACTAAAACTTCTAGTCCTGCCTCATCTAAAACGTTAAATATAACACCTAAGTTTGTAGGATTATCATCTACAATTAAGATAACGTTTTTTGAGAAAGATAAATTATTCATAAAGATTTAGCCTTCTCCTTGGTTTTTACTTGGTTTTTAATTATAGGCCGCGTGGCGTTCTGACTATCTAAGCTGCCTGTTTGCAGAGTCAATCTGCAGCAGGATTTTTCAATTATAAGCTGCGTGACGTTCTGACTATCTAGGGGTCGGGAAAAATTCAACCTTGTCCCATTGGTGTATCATCATATTATAGTTCAACGAGGATGCTAACCAATGTAATCTTTTTTATTTTAACGTAAAGTTTTTGTAACGCACTCTAGTCTTATGGCTTTCCTATCCCTTTCTCTACAGAAGATTCCTACGTCTGGTGAATAGTCTGTTGCTCTAGAGTATAGACAAATACATTTTTCCTAAAAAGTTATGCGTACAAATGTTGCTAAGTTCCAGAAAATGCCGCTACGCCGTGTCTTAATTGTTCCTTTTGTTTTACAAATCTTTACAGCAGTAGGGTTAACCGGATATTTTTCGTTACAAAATGGACAGAAAGCTGTGAATGATGTAGCGGCACAGTTGCGCCGTGAAATTGCTACGAGAATTGAGCAGAATTTGCAAACCTATCTTGCTAGTCCCCATTTAGTTAATCAAATTAATGCTGATGCTGTTAGTTTGGGCCAATTGAGCATGGAAGATATGAGAGCGTGGGAACGTCATATTTGGCGACAAAAAAATCGATTTAATAGCGTAAATGGCATAGTAATTATCAATGAAAAAGGTCAAGGTGTAGCTATTCAGACTAAGGATGAAGGAAAACTAGAAATTCATGCTACAGGGACAAGAAATACGAATCAGCTATATATTTATTCTGTAGGCAGTCAAGGGGAGAGACAGAAATTACTCAAGGTTGTGAATAATTTCGATCCGCGAAAAATGCAAGCTTACAAACAGACATTAAAAGCAGGCAAACCTACCTGGAGTCCAATTTATTTTGGCGAGACTATTCATACCCCTGTAATGGCGAGAAGTCAGCCAGTTTTTGACAAGAATGGAAAAGTTCTTGGCGTCTTATTTACAACTCTACGTTTATCTCTGATCGGGAATTTTTTGCAAACTTTAAAAGTTGGGAAAAGTGGACAAACTTTTATTGTCGAGCGAAGCGGAATGCTAGTGGCTACTTCTACCGCAGAAAAACCCTATCGAGATCAGCAAAGATTTCAAGCCATTGATAGTAAAGATCTTCTCACTAAAGATACTGCGAAATATTTAAGAGAGCGATTTAACAATCTCAATGAAATTAAAACTTCTCAACAGTTAGAATTTTTATTGAACGGGCAAAAACAATTCGTACAAGTTGTTCCTTTTCAAGATGGTAAAGGTATTGATTGGTTAATTGTCATTGCGATTCCAGAAAATGATTTTATGGAAAAAATTAACAGGAGTAGACATACGACGATTTTATTATGTCTTTTGGCACTATTTTTGGCAACTGTTTTGGGAATTGTGACTTCTGAATGGATAGCCCGACCGATTCGGCGTTTGGGTAAAGCCACAAGCGCGATCGCTGGCGGTGACTTTGAGCAAAAAGTAACGGCTTCCTCCGTTCAAGAAATCAGCGCTTTAGCGACTGCTTTCAATTTAATGAGCCAGCAACTCAAGCAGTCCTACGCACAATTAGAAGATTATTCCCACTCCTTAGAACAAAAAGTCGCAGAAAGAACTCAAGCATTAGAGCAAGAAATGCGCGATCGCCAACAGATACAAGAGACACTCCGGCAAAGCGAAGAAAGGTATCAATTAACTCTAGAAAGCGTTAATGAAGGCATCTGGGACTGGCGAATCCAAACAAACGCCATCTATTTTTCACCCCAATGGAAAGCCATGCTAGGCTATCAAGACAGCGAAATTGTTAACCTATTTAGCTCTTGGGAAACACTGGTTCACCCCGATAATTTACACCCAATATTAGACTCTTTAGAAGACTATTTAAAAAGTGGAACTAATGAACCTTATAGTTGGGAATTTCAGATGCGGCACAAAAACGGTAGCTACAGGTGGATACTATCGCGAGGTCGGGTTGTCGAGCGGGATGCGGAAGGCCAACCCCTACGTTTAGTCGGTTCTCACACCGATATTACCGATCGCAAACAAGCAGAAATAGAATTGCAAATAGCCAAGGAAGCTGCCGATGCTGCTAACAAAGCCAAAAGCGAATTTTTGGCAAACATGAGCCACGAACTTCGCACACCACTCAACGGGATTTTAGGCTACGCTCAAATCCTCATGCGTTCAAAAAACTTAGACCATCAAGAGGTGAGTAGTCTAAAAATTATTTATCAATGTGGCTCTCATTTGCTCACTTTAATTAACGACATCCTCGACTTTTCTAAAATCGAAGCCAGAAAAATAGAACTTTACCCGACGCAATTTCATTTTTGGGCATTTTTAGAGGATGTCAGCCAAATCTTTCGCCTCAGATCGGAACAAAAAGCCATCAGTTTTATTTGTCAATTAGATTCTTCTTTGCCCGACAACGTGCAAGGGGATGAAAAACGCTTAAGGCAGGTTTTAATTAATCTCTTAGGTAATGCGGTCAAATTTACCGATCGAGGGGGCGTTACTTTCAAAGTTCAACTCATAAAATCAGTAGCCTTAGAACCTAACTCGAAGGAATTAAACGCCATCAACACTATCCACTTTCAAATTGAAGATACTGGAGTTGGGATCGGCGAAGAGAAAATGCAGAAAATTTTTCAACCTTTTGAACAGGTAGGCAATACCGGTAAGATGTCAGAAGGAACGGGTTTGGGATTGGCAATTAGCTTAAAAATTATCGAAATGATGGGGGGTAGTATTCGAGCGGCCAGTCAGTTAAATGCTGGCAGCCAATTTTGGTTTGATTTAGATTTACCTTCTGCTAGTAAATGGGAATCGGCAATTCAGCGACAAGCTGCGATCGCTGGCTATCAGGGAAATAAACTGAAAATTCTCGCAGTTGACGATCAGTGGGAAAATCGATCTGTGGTCGTTAATTTGTTAGCACCCCTTGGCTTTGAAGTGCTAGAAGCTACGAATGCCAAAGAAGCTTTAAAACAAGTCGCTTGTGGCCATTTTCATGCTATTATTACTGATTTAGTAATGCCAGAAATGGATGGTTTCGAGTTAGTAAGCCGTCTCCGCTCTCAACCTAAATTTAAAGATTTAGTCATTATCGTTTCTTCAGCTAGCGTGTTTGAAGCTGACCAGCATAAGAGTTTAGATATGGGGGCAAATGCTTTTTTACCCAAACCCGTACAGGCGGCTGAGTTATTTGTATTGCTACAAAAGCATTTAGGGATATCTTGGGTATATCAAGAGTCATCTCACCTCAATCAAAATGTCAATCAATCCGTGCGATCGGATTCTGCTTCTTCGTTAGTACCCCCACCAGATGAAGAACTGGTAATTTTATACGATTTGGTTATGAGAGGTAATTTAAAAGCTGTGACTCAACAAGTTGAACAGTTAAAAAATTTGGATGCAAAATATATTCCCTTTGCCGAACGGGTAGGTGAATTGGCTGCAAGCTTTCAGGAAAAACAATTACGGTTATTTATCAACGATTACAAAGCCGATAACAAAAATCAAATTGATGGTTCAAAATAACGCGATTTAATTATAAGCCGATAAACCGCGTGGCCTTATGACTATCTAAGGGGCGAGAGAAAAAGTAACCTTGTCCGAAAATACATCCTAGTTCTCGAATAATTTCTATTTGTTCTTGAGTTTCCAATCCTTCAGCAACAATTTCCATATTTAAATTTTTACCTAATAATATAATTGTTTGAATTAAACTTGTATCGTTGGGATTTCGAGTCAGGTTTTGCAAAAAGGAACGATCAATTTTTAAAGTATCAATTGGCAAATCTTTGAGTAAACTTAATGAAGAGTAGCCAGTACAAAAATCATCGATACATATCCCAACACCAATAGCTTTTAACAATTCCAAGTTTAAACTTGTTGTTTTTAAGAGACAACTTTCAGTGATTTCTATATTTAAAGTGTTTTTCTTTATCCCAGTTTGTTGTAAAATTTCTGCAATTTTTTCAAATAAATTAACTTGTTGGAATTGAATGGGAGAAAAGTTAACGTTCATTTTCAAAGGCAAGTCAGGCAATTCCTCTTGCCAACGTCGTAACTGGTTGCAAGCTTCCCGTAAAATCCACCAACCTAAAGGATTAATTAATCCTGTTTCTTCAGCAACAGGGATAAATTGATCGGGTGAAATTATGCCTTTGGGATGATTCCAGCGGATTAAAGCTTCAAAACCTTTAATTTCTCCAGTAACGAGGGAAACAATAGGTTGATAGTACAAGCAAAATTCTTGTTGAGCGATCGCTTTTCGCAAGTCTTGTTCCAGTTCGAGGCGTGCGATCGCATCCGCTTGCATCTGCGGATCGAAAACCTGATAGTTACCACTTCCCTGCTTTTTGGCTCGATACATCGCAATATCCACATCTCTAAGGATATCCATCGGTTGTTGATAATCCATTGCACTAGAAGTTATGCCAATACTCGCTTCGACTATCGCTTCATAGTCATTAAACTTAAAGGGTAACTTGAACTGTTCTAATAGTTCTTGAGCAACTGCAATCCCTGTTTCTATTTCTACTAAAATCACAAATTCATCCCCACCCATGCGCGTTGCAGTTTGGGAAGATTTTAAACATCCTTGCATCCGCTTTGCTACGCACTTTAGTAGCTCATCTCCTGCTAAATGTCCCAGGCTATCATTAATAATTTTAAAGCGATCTAAGTCAATAAACAAAACAGAATAACTTGAATTTGCTGCAATTAGCTCCTGCAATCGCTTAATCAACCAGTCTCGATTTGGCAAACCTGTTAAGGAGTCATAAAAGGCATTATGCTCTAATTGAGCTTGACTTCTGTACAAGTCTTGCAGCGTTTGAGAAAGTTCTGCTGTTCGTTCCTTGACTCTGATTTCTAATTCTTGATTTAGCTGTTTTAAGTCTGCACGAGCCTTAGTATGTTCACCAATTTCTTGCAATAAATGCTGATTTTTAACTTCAATAGTTTTAGTTAAATCTCGCAGTTCTAAATGAGTTTTAATTCTCGCTAAAACCTCTTCTTTTTGAAAAGGTTTAATAATATAATCTACTGCTCCTAAAGATAAACCTCTGACAACATTATCTGTTTCCGAAAGAGCCGTAATAAAAATTACAGGAATTTTACTCCATAGGGGGTTTAGTTTCAAGCGTTCATAAGTTTCAAATCCGTTTATTCCGGGCATCATTATATCTAATAAAATTAGGTCGGGAATCACATAATTTATTTTTTGAATAGCACTTTCTCCATCTTGAGCGACCAAAACCTCAAAACTAGCTTCACTGAGGAAATCCGCTAAGATTCCTAAATTAGCAGGGACATCATCCACTACCAAAATTGTATTTGAGTAAGAATTTAAATTTTTCATAAATTTATTTCCTTGTATTGAGTGAGCATTTCCAAAATTTTTTTCTCTTGAAACTCTTTAGCTAACTGCCGCAATTTTAACGCAAATGACATATATTTTGGATCGGTTTCTTCAAGAGTTTCTGTCTGTTTTATAATCTCTTTCAAATTACCTCGCAACGCTAAATTAAACAGTTTATCTAATGCTTCTGGAGGAGGAGGAACAATTTTATCGTAATTGGGTTTCCTGCCTGAAGGCATCAATGATACAGCTTCATAAATCCACTCTATTTGTAAATGAAGTTCTAACTTTTCTAAAAGTTCTTCAGCTTGAACTGGTTTGGCTAAAAAATCAACAGCTCCAGCTTGTAAGCTTTGATTTTGGTCTGTTTCAAAAACACTCGCCGAAGAAACAATTATTTTAATATCTTTTAATTCTAAGCTTGTTTTCCAGTATTCCATCAATTGAAATCCATCCATTTCTGGCATAACTAAATCTGTAATCACTAAATCTGGTTTAGCCTGAATGGCTATGTTCAATCCTTGTTTACCGTTAGTCGCTTCTATTACTTCAAATCCTAGAGGAGTCAGTAAATTAACAATGACCGAGCGATTTTCCCAACGATCGTCAATCACGAGAATTTTTTGGGGATTTCCTTTAAATCCAATAATTTTACCTTTGTCAGTTTGAGAACTTTTATTAACCCATTCTGTAGCTTCTAATAATTCTAAATCAAACCCAAAAATACTGCCCATTTGTAATTGACTGGTGACTTGAATGGTACTACCCATTAATTGAATAATTTTTTGAGTGATTGCCAGTCCTAATCCCGTTCCTTCTGCTTGATTTTTGCGAGATCCAACTTGTTCAAAAGGTAAAAATATTTTGGCCATTTCTTCGGGTTTAATTCCGACTCCTGTATCTTTAACACTGAAGCGAATTTTACAGCAAGTTTGATGGGAAAAATTAATAGTCTTTTCAATTACACTGACACTAAAACTTATGTCTCCTATTTTTGTAAATTTGATGGCGTTACCAATAAGGTTAATTAATGCTTGTCGCAAGCGCTTTTCGTCGGCATGAATGGCAATGGGTAAATCGGGATCGGGTTGGTAGCTAAATTTGAGACTTTTTTGTTCAGCGCGAATGCGACAAATTTCGGCAACGGCCTGCAGAAAAGCGGGAAAATGAAATTCTGTGGGGTAGAGTTCCATTTTTTGAGCTTCTATTTTAGACAAATCGAGAATATCGTTAATTAAAGTTAGCAGGTGAGAACCGCACTGGTAGATAATTTCAACGCTATTTTGTTCGTGTTCTCCTAGTTTGACAGAACGTTTGAGGATTTGGGCATAGCCTAAGATACCGTTGAGTGGGGTTCGCAGTTCGTGACTCATGTTAGCCAGAAATTCGCTTTTGGCGCGGTTGGCATTTTCTGCGGCTTCTTTGGCGGCATAAATTTCTTGTTCGGCACGTTTGTATTCGGTAATGTCTTCTACTGTACCTTCGTAGTAGAGAATATTGCCATTTTCATCACAAATAGCGCGAGCATTTTCTGAAATCCAAATAATACTACCGTCGCGGCGATAAACTTGAGATTCAAAGTCGGCAACACTGCCGCAATCGCCTATAATTTTTACGAATTCTTCTCGGCGGTTGGGATCGATATAAAGTTGTTGGTTAAGATTGGTTAATTTGCCAATTAATTCATCAGGAGAATTGTAACCATAAATTTCAGCCAAGGCTGGATTAGCGCTAAGATATTCGCCGGCTGGTGTAATTTGAAAAATTCCGTGAATTGAATTTTTAAAAATACTGCGATATTTGGCTTCAGCAGCTTGCAATTCTTTTTCAAATTGTTGGCGCTTTTTGCGGTTGCTGACCAAAGCCATAAAAATGTAAGTAACTACCGCTAACACTAGCAGTGCAAACCCGAGGATTTGATATTTTCTACCAACTAACTGATTCAGTCGCTGTTCCAATAAACGATCTAAAAGTGGAAAAGCTGTATCGTAAAGTTTTAATTGGGACTCTAGGGCAGTTTTGGCTGCCGCTGTATATACGAATGGCTTTAAGTTGATGTTATTGGCATTAATGATATCTTTGTCGAGTAAGTCAATAAATCTTTTGATATTCTTGAAATTTTCGCGCACGCTAGTGGATAGCTGCCGCTGAATTTGAGGATTAGCATTAGCAGAAATTTGCAAGCCTCTTTCGACTGCTTGTATAGGCGGTGCAATTAAACTCCTAATAATCAAAAGTTTGGCTCGATCGCTGTCTGCAATTTTTTGTTTAGCGTGTTGAGCGGCGATATTTGCACCGATATCTTTAGCTTGAGCCGTATTCTCTATCGTTAATGGTAGCTGCGTGACAACGGTATCCATTAAATAATAACTGTCTAAAGATGGGTCGAGAATGAGATTAGAAACATCTCCGATGTGTGCAATTAAATCGAGGATATCGTTAACAACAGTTGTATGTGCTTGCCAGCTTTGGGTAGGAGATAAGTTTAATTTTTGCTTTTTTAATCGCTGCCAGTTGCCATTAATGGAAGTTTTGAGCGCTAGGCATTGCGGGCTAGTTTTAAATTGGGGCGATAGCTGTTTTTCCACGGCATTGAGGTTTTGGATTGCCGTCTCGATCTTTTCTGTTGCCGTGGCGATCGCAGGGGCTAAAGACTTGTCCCCATTTAAATATTGATTAACTTGCGTGCGGTGTTCAATAACAGCGACAAGCAAATTTTTCAACGGATAGTTATAAGCCAAGCCGACTTTTTCTTCTTGAGCAAATTCAATTTTAATATCAATCTCAGCAATTAATTGATAAACTACCAGAGCAAAAGGAAATATAAAAATCAACAACAATGCCATTAAATTTATGGGTTCGGTGAGGCGCTGGTGTAAGGGCTTGTTCATAATCTAATAAGTAATAGATAATAATTTATTTTTAAAGAGCTATTAAAATGATTGTCAATCTGCGCTCTAACCTCATGGTAGAATTTGACAATTTCCTTAGTAGCTGTTTGTCCATTATGTAAAGAGACATACCCCGTTATTCCTACACCCACAAAAATATTTAGGATAAAAGGCCGAACCAAGATCATGCCTAACGGAATTTTTGGAGTTGCCGTCATTCAGTAACTGATTGAGACTTTTTTATAATTTGCCCAGCAGGTACCTGACTAATATCAATATTACGCTGTCTTTTGCTGAATATTTATTCTAGTTGAAAGAACATACTAATTAATGTCATCTTTATTACAGTACATAAAAATTCATGTAATGTAACAGACTCTAGTCCTATAACTATTCAATCCTCTTCTCTACGGAAGACTCCTACCTTTGGTAAATATTTTATTTTTATAGACCATAGAGTAATACATTTTTTAACAATTTATATATAGAATTGTTGCTAAATCTCAGAAAAGACCTCTCTCCAGCATCTTAACTTCTAGAACTTACGCATTGACAAAATGTTTATATTTTGTATAAGTCTCCTTAGAGGCGATCGCTATTTCCAGAGCAGACAGAATTCAGTAAAATTACTCAAGTTGCCATTGGGAGCAGAAACATTAGACATCTCCCCAAAAGCTGAATCACCTACTGGGATACAATTGTGCAGAATATGCACAGCCAGTTGACTTCACCTCGATTTGACGACAGTATCAGGATGAGAAGCAATTCTAGTTAAAAGCTAGTCCAGAAATAGCGCTTAGTTTAGTCGTTTTTTTGATAATGATGAGGGAGAGTCTACATCATCAAACGATCGGTAAAGCTATTGAGTAGAGGATTGATATTGCTGGGGCGATCGCCCTTCCTTCGCTCGCATTCAAACAAACTTAGCTACAATGAGCTATACTGTGCTCGGCGACTCCCCAAATCGAACAATTTGCCGTGGTTTATGTCTAACTCCTCCCTCCTCACCCCTGGTTCGACTCTCGAAAAACGCTACCGCATCCTCCGCGAATTGGGCCGAGGTGGCTTCGGCCGCACTTATCTCGCCGAAGACATCAACCGCTACAACGAACATTGCGTACTCAAAGAGTTTTCTCCGGTGGTTCACAGCCCGAAAGCTGCCGAATTGTTCGATCGCGAAGCGAGTATGCTTTACAACCTCCAACACCCGCAAATTCCCCGCTTTCGAGAACTCCTGCGAACGGATTTGGGCGGGAATCCATCTTTATTTTTAGTCCAAGATTATATCAAAGGTCAAACCTACGAAGAAATATTGATATCGCGTCAGCAGCAAGGTAAAAATTTTACCGAAGCCGAAGTTACTCAACTGCTATTTCAGCTTTTACCCGTTTTAGAATACATCCACTCGAAAAATTTAATTCACCGCGATATTTCCCCGGATAATATTATTCAGCATGATGCTGACAAACTACCCTTTTTAATTGATTTCGGTTCAGTCAAACAAATCGCAGCCAATGCCGTACTTCAGTTTAACGGACAATCGGATACGGCGATCGGCAAACAGGGTTATTCGCCAGCCGAACAAATGCGACTGGGTAAAGTTTCTGCCGCTAGCGATTTGTATGCTTTAGCCGTGACGGCTTTGGTACTGCTAAGCGGCAAAAAGCCTCAAAAATTGTACGATATCAATAATAAAACTTGGGATTGGCGATCGCACGTCAGTGTCAGCCCTAATTTAGCCACGGTATTGGATCGGATGTTAGCAGAACAACCGGGCGATCGCTACCAATCCGCAAAAGAAGTCCGCGAAGCACTCAAAGATCCAAAACTCTCTCAAATTGGCAGTATAATTTCCCAAATGGTGACAATGAACTTTGTCGGCCGCCCTTTCAAAAACACCACTCAAACTGCTACCAGTAATCATACTCCTGTTCACCAAAATCCTCAAATTGTTAACAACAACAGCACATTCAAGTTAATTCCTTGGAAAACCCTAGGGAGTTTAAGTGTGCTTTTGGTGCCAGGAATTTTAGCTTTTAGTGTAGTCAAATCGGGTTTCACGTTGCCAAAGTTGCCGGATTTACCTAAATTTACTTCGCGCCAGCAACCTCCCGATACATCCTTAGAGGAAGCCGAAATAATTCGTCAAGAAAAGATTGGTAAACGGCGCAAAAATCTCAACATTAATCAAGATATATTCTATCAAAAAGTGGATGAATTATATTACAATAAATATCCCGAATTCCAAGGTCGTACCTTGACAGAAAAGCCAGAAGATGCTGAAATTAGGCGGAAATGGTATGAAGTTGCTGAGGATTTACTGGACAAGTTGGAGAAAGGAGGAGAGTTATGAAATTTAAGATAGAATCAGAGTGATTTAACCGCAGAGGGCGCAGAGGGCGCAGAGGGAAGATGAAGAGGGCAAAGGGCAAAAAAAGAGAGGGAAGAGAAAGAGAACTTTATCTGGTTTAATACAAATTGGTATAGAACAACGCACTTTTAGTTTATTGCAAAATGGATTCTATTCAACTTACAGGAATTCGCTGCTACGGATATACGGGCTATCTGCCGGAAGAGCAAGTTTTGGGCCAGTGGTTTGAAGTGGATGTTACTCTCTGGCTGGATTTATCGGAAGCTGGAAAAAGTGATGATATTCAACATACTCTTGATTACCGCAGCGCAATTACTCTGATTCAAAAGCTAGTCCAAGAGTCGAAATTTTTATTAATCGAACGCCTAGCAGATACTATTGTTCAAGCGCTTTTACAACTACCGTTAGTCGAGAAAGTTAAACTACAACTCTCGAAACCTGCTGCCCCCATCCCTGATTTCGGGGGTAGAATTACTCTAGAAATTACTAGAAGTCATTAGTCCTTAGTCCTTAGTCCTTAGTCCTTAGTCCTTAGTCATCAGTCTTTAATCTGCATTAGTTTGTCGCTAATGACTGATGACTGATGACTGATGACTATTAATTAATTACCACTTCAGCAAGTTAAATTCTTCCATGTCTACGGTATTGCGGTTGCGATAAATCGCCAAAACAATTGCCAAACCTACGGCAGCCTCAGCCGCCGCTACCGTAACTACAAACACGGTAAATACTTGGCCCTTAATTTGTACCGGGTCGAGATAATTGGAGAAACCCATCAAATTGAGATTGACAGCATTCAGCATCAACTCGATCGACATCAACACGCGCACTGCATTTCTGCTGGTAATCAAACCGTAAATACCAATACAGAAAAGTGCGGCGGCTAATAACAGGAAATACTGGAGTTGCAGTTGCATAAATTTTTTGAGTCTTTCTCAATCAACATTACTACAAGACAGAGAGATAGGTGCAGTGAACACCCTACTATAGCGTGTCTAAATCATTCATACAGTAGGGGTAGTGTTCCGTACCTACCTCCGAACTGGGCAACCACGGGGAAATTGCCCCTACCTTAATTGTACGAATCATTTAGACTCACTACTTTTACTTAGATTCTGGCGAAGACACATCTCCGGCAGAAACTAATTCGCGAGGTCTTTCCGGCAAACTCAAAGCGGGTGTTTCGGATAGCTTCTTTGACAGTTCATCCGGGAAGAAATCGCGGCGCGCCAAGACAATTGCCCCTACCATTGCCATCAACAAAAACACTGATGCTAACTCGAAAGGCAGCAAAAAGTCGGTGAAGAAATGTTTGGCGATTGTAACGATCGAACTTTCGGCCGGTGCTCCTGTCGTCGCGACAATAGCCCAAGGAGTAGACACCACCATCGTACCCAACAGTGCAAACAAGCCTACGCAAACTACTGCTGTTGCTATTTGACGCACCCAAGCGTTGGGAATAGTGCGGAAATCTTCGCGCTTGTTCACCAACATAATCGCAAACAAAATCAAGACGTTAACAGCGCCAACATAAATCAATACCTGCGCTGCTGCTACAAAGTCGGCATTCAGCAACAGGTACAAGCCGGCAATGCTGGTAAATACGCCGCACAGCAAAAAAGCTGAGTAAACGATATTTGAGAACAGCACTACTCCTAGTGCTCCTGCAATCATCATTACGGACAGTATGCCAAACGAAACAATTTGAACCCCTTCGGCTAGATTCACAATTTTTTATCCTCTGTTAATTGGGCATTGGGCATTGGGCATTGGGCATTGGGCATTGGGCATTGGGCATTGGGCATTGGGCATGGGAAATTTGTTATTTGTTATTAGAAAAACTACTAACAAGTAATCATTAACCATTAACCACTAACTACTAACTATGCCTCATGCCCCATGCCCCATGCCCCATGCCCCCTTACCTACTTTTCGATAATTTCCTCTGGACGCAGACCGGCGCGGCGATCGGTGTAGGAAACTTCATGGGGGTCGATCGCACCTTTCGGCAAATAAGCGAATTCGCGCATCGGTGTCACCATCGGGTCATCTGTAACCTTGTAGGGCAAACGTCCCAGCGCCACGTTGTCATAATTCAATTCATGACGTTCGTAGGTGGCTAACTCATACTCTTCTGTCATCGACAAACAATTAGTCGGACAATATTCTACGCAGTTGCCGCAGAAGATACACACTCCGAAATCGATACTGTAGTGCTTGAGTTGCTTCTTCTTAGTTTCTTTGTTAAATTCCCAATCCACTACAGGTAAGTTGATCGGACACACCCGAACGCAAACTTCGCAGGAGATGCACTTGTCAAATTCAAAGTGAATTCTGCCCCGAAAACGTTCGGAAGGAATTAATTTTTCGTAAGGATACTGCACCGTAATCGGTCGGCGTCTCATGTGGTCAAAGGTAACAGATAGCCCTTGACCGATATACTTAGCAGCTTGAAGAGTCTCTTTGGCGTATTCGCCTACTTGATTGAGGAATTTTAGCATGGTGTTCTCTCTCTGTACTTGAGTTTTTGGTAAGTGCTAATTGATAATAGGTAATTGGTTAACAGCTATTTTTGTTGAGCTGTTGCCCTTTACCTATTATTAATTAACCGCCAAAAGCAAAGGGAAAGGCAAGTTTCAAAGCTGCGGTCAATAGCAAATTAACTAGAGCAACAGGAAGTAAAAACTTCCATCCCAAATTTAGCAATTGGTCGATCCGAACTCGCGGCAGAGTCCAGCGGAGCAGAACTGCCAGAAACAGGAAAAAGTACGCTTTCAGCATGGTCATTGTAATGCCCAGCAAGCCGGTAATTACCTGCAACCAAGGAGTCGTTTCGCTCAATCCCAGGGCATTTGTCAGGACTCCGACAGGAATCGGACACTCCCAGCCGCCGAGGTACAAAACTGCTACTAGCAGGCAAGAAAGGACGAGGTTAACGTAGGAAGCGATATAGTACAAGGCAAATTTCATGCCTGTATACTCAGTCTGATATCCTGCTACCAATTCTTCTTCTGCTTCCGGGAGGTCAAAGGGCAACCGTTCGCATTCTGCTAGTGCTGCGATCCAGAAAATCAGGAAACCTGCTGGTTGCCGCCAGATATTCCAGCCGAGAATGCCGTAGTCGGCTTGCTGCTGTACGATGTCGATCGTACTGAGGCTATTGGACATCATTACAACTGCCAATACTGCCAAAGCAAGGGGAATTTCGTAGCTGAGGGATTGAGCGGCGGCTCTGAGTCCTCCGAGGAGGGCGTATTTGTTGTTTGAAGCATAGCCGGACATCAGCAAGCCGATCGGCTGAATGCTAGACAGAGCAATCCACAGAAATATTGCTGTCCCCATATCGGCGATCAGCATATGCTCTCCGAAGGGCACGATTAAGTAAGACAGAAAAACTGGAATCACCACAATTACCGGGCCCAGCGTGAACAGCAGCGCGTCAGCTTTGGCCGGTACAATGTCTTCTTTGAATACCAACTTCAGACCGTCAGCAACGGGTGCTAGCACTCCCAGAGGGCCGATGAATTCCGGGCCTACCCGCTGTTGAGCGGCGGCGGAAATTTTCCGTTCCAGCCAGACGCTAGTGAGTACCCCGAAAACGGCAGCGACAATCATCAGCAACATTGGCAGCGGTAGCCAAAGCACTTGGGCGATGTCCGCCGGTAAGCCCAAATTCATCAGGGCTTCTACAAAACTTCCTTGTAAGTCAATTCCTGGGTTCATTTTTCCAGCTTTTGAGCGCTCAGCATATAATTTTTCACCCGTCCTTTGTAGGAGTAGGCTTAGAAATCGGGGTCTTTGTAAAGATTTTTAATGCTTTACCGCCTAATAGTATATCGCCCGACCGGCTCCAAGAACGCACACACAGGGTGAAGTTCTAATTATATGAGCCTGCAGCGTAGCTAATGGGTGGGTAATTTATGGTTGACTGTTGACGGTTGACTGTTGACGGTTGACTGTTGATTGGTCGATCGATTTTGAGTCAGCAATCACTCTGGACTTACGCACTCTCCTGTCTCAAACATCGATCTCCCCTAGCCCCATGAATAAGAGGGGGAAACAATATCTGTAGGGGCAAACCCCCCGTGGTTGCCCCGATGCCTAAAACGGCCATTCGATCGTCGGTGGGGGTAGGCACTCTTAGCACTACCCCTACAAAACCATGATTTTCCTGAGAATGAAACCGCCCTGGGATTTAGGGGTATCTAGACTCAGCTATAAGCGAGATATAGCCCAAACAAAAGGGCTCAGATTTAACTCTGAGCCCTTTTAATACTGTAAAGTGGCTTTCAAATGGCTTAAACCATTGATTTTACGTCACTTTTTTTATGGAACTGGGCAGAATCGAACTGCCGTCCAAAGCGGGTATTTACCTTCCGATCGTTCACAGGTTTATCCCCTCTAATCCTCGGGGCGGGAACCATCTTTATCCCAAATGGGGGGATTTTCTAGTGATTGCTTTCCTAGCTAGCCGACTAGAAACGTTTAGCTAGGGCATCCGTTGGGGGTTGTTCTGCTGCCGTTAACGGAGTTAGGTTGCAGACGCTCTAAACTGGGCTTAAGAAGTTTTTAGGCTACAGCAACAGTTTTGTTTACACGAGCGAAAGGAACGATGTTGTTCGCATTTACTTTTTTGTTTGAGCCGATATTAACGAGAGTAGACTCCCTCTCGACCTGCATCACGGAGCAGCTTTCGCCACCCTGTCGAAACCATTACAGCCCCTCGTGTGTTCTCTTATTATAGACAATATTTCGTGTTGCGTCAAGTCAAGCGATTTTTTTGGGATTTTAGATTTTCGATTTTGGCACAAAGCTGAGTCGGGAATATTTACATCTTGCACCATTTTTTTGAACAGGCAAGATGCCTGTTCCACAAGAGTTGAGTTTTCCTGTGGGGTGGGCATCTTGCCCGCCCTTTCAAGGTTTATTGACAAGGGTGCATGATTTCAGCGCTGCCAAGTTTAATGCAAGTTCTCGTCCCAGACGCCGATGTAAATCCGATCGCGCTCGTTGCGTTCGATCATCCCTTCGAGGGAACCCTTCCTAAACGTAAACCGATTACTCCGGCGCTGCTGTACGTCGCGCAAGCCCTGCAAAATCTCCCTGCTGGCGCCGCCCACCATCCCGTTTAAGGCGGTTCGCACCACCAAATCGTCCACCGACTGGGCAAAAGAACCCTCTGTTTGTACTAGCTCGCTTGAATCGCGATCGTAAATGTAGCCGAGAGTAATCCGATTTGGCAATATTTCATAAAGTGCGGTGCGAGTATTTGGCCAATAGCCCCGCGCTTGAGAGTCAGTCGGTTCTCCCAATTCGGCTAAAATCTGACTTTCCGCCGTACCCACCGCATACCCAGGGATTGTGGGAGTCTTCTGATAACTGGTTCCCGGTTGTTCGCTGGGTGCGGGCGATCGATCTGGCGGCAACTCTTTGTCAACAAGTTTTTCTGTTGGTGTGGGTTCGACAGCTTCGGGAGTTGGCGCTGGTGTTGGAGTTGGGGCTGGTGTTGGAGTTTCAGCAGCGGGCGCTGGAGTTTCAGCAGGCGCTGGATTTTCAGCATTGGGCGGCGGAGTTTCAGCAGCCTGCGGAGTTTCTCTGGGAGTCGGCGAGAAAGGCGTTTGTGTCGGCGCGGGAATTGGTGCGGGGTTTGAGCGCGCGTCTGGATCTGCAGGGGTCGAAGTGCGATCGTCCTGGGCCACAGGTGCGGGTTCCGAAGACGGCCGGTTGAAGAAAACCCTAGCAATACCGACCAAACCTGCAACAATAAGTGCGATCGTCACGAACCCCAAAATCCACCAAACCTTGCGGTTGTTGTCCCCAGAAGACACCACAGCAGGCGCTGTTCTGGAACCCGCCGGCGACTGAGGCCCGTGTCCCGGAATCACCGCCACCGTCGGCCCGGTGCTCGGCGACGCAGCACCATGAGGCTGCCCGTGCAGCAGCGACAGCCACTCATCCACGGTAGCAGGGCGATTTTGAGCTTCTACCGTCATCCCCCGCATCACCGCTTGGCTGACAGCCGCACTTAGCTGAGGCTGCAAATCGCGGGGTGAAGGCATTGGCTGACTGGTACGCAAAATTGCAGCCACTGGCACTTGTGCTGTCAGTAAAGTGTAAAGCGTCGCCGCCATACCGTAAACATCTGTGGCGGGCGTATATTTTCCTTGGGCGAAATACTGTTCAGGGGGCGCGTAGCCGTCGGACACCATATTAGTGTGACTTTGGGTTGCACCGGGAGTAAACTCGCGAGCAATGCCAAAATCGATCAGCACAACTTCTTGGGTGTTTTGGCGTAGCAGAATGTTTTGCGGCTTGATATCTCGGTGCAGCAAACCCTTTTGATGAACAACTTTTAAAGCAGCGCCAATTTGAGTTATGTAGAGAATAGCGAGTTCTTCTGGCAGCGGCCGATTTGGGAATACGACATCGCCCAAATTCTGACCGGCTATGTAGTCCATCACCATGTAAGGCTGCCCGTCTTCGACAAAGAAATCGCTGACGCGGACAATATTCGGATGAACGCAGGAAGCCAACCGCCTCGCTTCGTCTTGAAACTTGCGATCGAACTCAGCAAAATTGGGTTGCTGCCGCAGAGATTCGTTGAGGGTTTTAATGACTACAGGCTGTCCTAAATAGCGGTGATTTGCCCTGAAAGTTATTCCAAAGCCGCCTCTTCCCAATTCTTGTTCGAGGGTGTACTTTCCACCCTGTAAAGTTTTGCCGATTAGCGCATCCATAGGTTCAGGCGATCGCGTACCAGATAATATGGCTGATTATGGCACGTATGGTGGGCTAAGTTACCAGTCTAAAGGGCGATCGATCTACCCCTGTATTAGTTAACCTGTTAGAAACACTACTCATAATGCGTCCACATCCGCAAAATTCTTACCGTATTCTCGGACTCAATCACCTCGTACACCAGACGATGCTGAATGTTGATTCGCCGTGAATATGCACCTTCCAAATCTCCCACCAATTTCTCATAGGGTGGCGGATTCTGAAACGGATTGGTTTGAATGATGTCGAGTAACTCTTGCGCTTTGTCTCGTAAATTGCTAGAAGCGAGCTTTTTGGCATCTTTCTGTGCCTGTTTGGTATATACCAGATTCCAATTCACCACTCCAACTCCCTAGCGCACTCCTCGATCGGCGTTGCCATTCCTTCCAGAATCGATTCCCGCATCCCTGGCACTGAGAGAAGATACAGTGTTTCTTGCACCGATGCCGAGTCAGCTTCAGAAAATAACACTGCATTGCTACTCTGTCCTGCAATAACAATGGGTTGATCCGCAATCTTAGTCATTGTCATGAATACAAGAACAACAACAGGCATGATGTAGACTGCTGCTGTACCTATTACTGGGGCGATTGCTGCTGAAACAGAACTCACAAGAGTTTTTTGTAGTACCTCTGACGAAGAAACTAGCTGTTTGTGTTTATCAGCGTATTTTTCATCGCCGCTTAAGAATTTTTCAATTTCATCCCGGACTTTTTCAATAAATAGATTTCTCGCTTGTTCGGCTCCAAATGGGAATGTGTTCTCTGGCATTGCATTCAGCCACTGTTTTGCTGCCTCTTCGTAAGAGTTAGTGGAATCCACTAGCTCCTTGATCCTTATTTGTTGGTATTTAGGCAGCGTTGTGAGCCACTCTTCCTTATCAACCTGAAATAATTGTTCTAATTTATTTTCCATATCTACAACATTTCCCTAACGTACTCAACAGAGACCGCATGAGTAGTCTGATGGAGGGTATGCGGATCTACTCCACCCAATGAAATACCACCTCCACCACCCGGAGCATATGACCCAATCAGGATAGCAACAAGCACTGTAGTTTGTGCAGAGAATATAGGGCTTCCAGATTGACCTGGGCGAGCCTGAGTGTTCAGGACGACATGCTTCGTTTTGACTATTCCATTTTTAATTAAGATTCTGGCACCTATCTCAGTTCGTTGATGAGTGAGTACCAATCTTCCATGATCTGCGTGAGGATAACCAAAAATATCAACAACACTGCCAAAATTTAGAAGATCTGTACTACCCATCGATATATTAGAGAACCAATCAATATCAGCCGACAAAATACACAAATCTGTGAAAGGATCAATAGCTTCAATGCGAACCGGTATCATCTGAACTCGATCATCAGAAGTATCTTGATAGTCATTGATGCTCGAATTATCAGGTTTTACAACCACGACTAGATTCTGCTCATCTTTATTAGTAACATGGGCAGCCGTAACAAACTTTCCAGGACTATTTAGTAGAGTTGCTGTACCAAGCAGCGATACCCCATTTGCTCCTGTTCGTCCGACCGCAAATACTATGTTTGCGAGAGATGAGTATGACATTTGACTTCTTACGATTAAAGTATGAACTTGCCATATAAGTATTAATTATACCACACCAGCAGTATAATAACACTCTCATTGATAGATCATACCGCACTTTCGCCAAAGTTATGTTTCTAAGTTAAGTAAATCGTACCGCAACTTCAACATCATACCTGATCCGAGTATCAATTGCCGCAGCAATAGCTCGCTCTTTCTCGAACCGCCTGTCTCGTCGGATCGCTAATTGACATCTTGAGCCGCCATCATTGCATTGATGTGGGTAAAGATACGATCTAATTCCCCAATGGCGTCGAGTTCCGCTACCTCTTCTGCCATTAGTTGATCTGCCTTTTTTTTCTCTAACAATTGTTCCCTGCGCTGTTGGAGCGATTCACTAAATTTTAACAACTTCCACCGCTCGACTTTTTTAATGCAAATCTCATGGATTAACGAGGAGGGTTTGTTGAGAATTGAAACCATTGTAGGCTCCGAGCTTCGGGTTTTAGGTAGTGACTAGATTATAGCTTTTATTCAATCGGGCAGATTTAATGCTCCAACCGAGAACCTTCAAATTACCCCCAAAACCAGTGGCTTAAACAGCCAAACGGCGTTACGGTTCAAGTCGGATGATATTCATCCCTGCTTATTTGCCATCGCCATATCTTGCCTTCTTCAGGATAGTCCACCTCTGCAATGAACTTCATTCCCACTTTTTGCAACACCCTATTCGAGGCATTTTTTTCAGCTAAAGTGTGGGCGATGACTGCTTTAACCTCCTCGTGAGCGAAAGCATAATCGATCATTCCCTGTGCCGCCTCAGTTGCAAATCCGCGATTCCAATATTCGGAAGCAATTTCATAACCTATCTCTATAGTTCCCGACTCATCAGGTGAGCCTTTGAAACCTCCATTGCCGACAAGCACTTCATTTTTTGGATGAATAAAGAAGTAATTGCCCCAGTCAGTTGGAGGCGGATTGGATTCGCAAGATTCGTCAGCAGGGAGGGAAAATGCTTCCGGGAAATGAGGCCAGCTATTAGGCACTACGACATTTAAAATTGCTGCAAGCTCGCTTTTATTCCGCAATAAAGCTTCTATGTGAATCCTTTCGACGGCAAGTAGTTGAAGATTGTTAGTTTTAATCATTTTTCTACCTTCTTTAACAAGTATGAGATCGCACTGTAGGCACTATCGAAATGCTGTTCTCGGAACCCTGGCGAGTTGGTAAGCCCCCCGACTGTCCAACAATTGATATTGATTTGGCTGCAATCCTAATTGCACAAATTTCTCTGGATATCCCAGCAACAAAATAGAGGGAGAAGTTGGGTTTTTAGATTCCTTAATGTAGTCGATCGCCTTTGTGACAGCTCGGTAGTAAGTCACCGGCCCTTGGGTATAAAAAACCAGACTTGGTTTCCAGAAACCAACCATAATAAACTCTTCCCCCGGCAGTTTTTGTTGAACGGCAACCTGCGCTAACTGTCTCAGAGGTAACTGGCGGTTGATATCGACCACTTTGTAGGCGGGAGTAAGACCAAAGATGATAAATGCTACTAAGCCGATGAGGTTAGCAACCAAAATCCAGCGCTGTTGCCGCTGCCAAAGTAAAAGTGCGATCGCCAGCGCTGTAGTTATCCAAATCGCACCGCCGACAATCAGCAATCCCGACTGCTGAATTGCTTGGGGAAAATTGGGCATAGCCGGGTCGTCTCCGAGCCAGTTGTAGCAGTAGAAAGTTGCTCCCGCTATAATTAATAAAAATACGACATTGAAAATGTATGTAACTAACAGCCCTCGCGGTAAAGAATTCGGTTTTTTTTCTAACTTTATCCGCCTGTTTTCGGGTTCATTGCCTGCAATAATATCGCTCCACAGCAGCGTTACTAAAATCGCAGCGGCGGGGATTAAAGGCAATACATAACTCGGCAATTTGGTCACGGCGATCGTAAAAAAGCCAAAGATGCAGCCGAACCAAAATAGGGCAAATAAACTCAACTGAGCCGATCGCGGTTGACGACGCCAGTAACTGCGCTGCCAAAAACGGGTGCGGGCGATCGCCACCGGCAAATAAATCGACCAAGGTGCAAAACCCACTAGCACTACAAAAAAGTAAAAATACCAAGGCGCCGAGTGCTTGTTGACTACTCCAGTAAAACGCTGGAAATTGTGATAGCCGAAAAAGCTGTCAATATAAGTTTGACCGTTGTCTAAAATAACCAAAATGTACCAAGGCAGGGCGATCGCCAGAATAATCAAGATTCCCGATACCGGACGCATTTCGCGCCAAAGTTGCCGAAAATTTCCCAAATAAAGCCCGAAGCTGCCAACAATCAGCGCTGGCACTACAATTCCCACAGGCCCTTTAGCCAGAATTGCTAAGGCAATTAGTACGTAAAAAGTCAGATACCACTTATTGGGAAATCGGGAAGCGGAAACCGGGGAAAATTCTGCTTTTTCTCTCTGTTCTTCTAGAGTGTAACCGAGAAAAAATGCGAGTAGTGCCGAACACATACAACTAACTAATAGCATATCGGAAACGCCAGTCCGTCCCCAGGCAATAGTTTGGGGATTTAAAGCTATTAGGGCAGCACCAATCCAAGGAGTAGAAAGAAAAATAGGAATACTAGGAGAGGGGGAGAGTGGGGGAGTGGGAGAGTGAGGGAGTGAGGGAGGAAAGACAGTTACATTCATCCGTGTATCCGTGTCCGAATCCGTGTCGTGCCCTTCTTCCTCCTTTCTTCTTCCTTCTTCCTCCTTCCTTCTTCCTTCTTCCTTCTTCCTTCTTCCTTCTTCCTTCCATAAGGTATAAAATCCGAGGCAAGTCAGACCGATCGCACACAAAGCCGACGGAAGACGCACGGCCCATTCGTTAACGCCCAGCGTGCGGTAAGCCACCGCCATCAGCCAGTAAATCAACGGCGGCTTGTCAAACCTGGTTTCGCCGTTGAAATAAGGAGTGATCCAATCCCCTGTCAGCGTCATTTGACGTGCAGCTTCGGCAAATAACGGTTCCGTTTCGTCAACTAAACCAATGTTACCGAGATTCCACAAGAAACCTACCCAAGCGATCGCGAACAGCCATAAAATCGATAGCAGCAAAGGTGCGATCGGGCGATTCCTAAACTTTGACAAACTTTTAATAACTTCCTTCACCCAAACTTCCTGCGATTTTAGATTTAAAATTGTAACTCGCATAGAGAGTCTACCGAAAGATTCGCATTCTCGAAACTAGGCAGTCGATCGCATCCGGTTAAACTCAGATGTTACACCATTCTCAACAAGGCTTTGATGGGCGGGCTCTCCTGCCCAACCCCTACTCCCCACAAGAAAATTCACTCTTTGTGGAACAGGCCGGAAAGCCTGTTGCTGACAATGGTGCAAGATATCAGTTAAACTCAGATGTTGCACCATTCTCAACAAGCATTTCATGGGCGGGATCTCCGGCCCAACCCTACTCCCCACAAGAAAACTCACTCTCTGTGGAACAGGCATCTTGCCTGTTCGGGCTCTCCTGCCCAACCCCTACTCCCCACAAGAAAATTCACTCTTTGTGGAACAGGCATCTTGCCTGTTCTTGAGAAGGATGCTGCTATCTGAGGTTAACTCCCATAGCGGAACCCTTCTCAACAAGACCGGATCAATCGGCTTTCTCGACCAAAATCTCCGCACCTGCAGCTAAGCGTTCACGGCTGCAAAATTAATTGCCATTCTCCGGCTGTGCTGTTCCAAGCCGGCGAGGGTGTCTCCCCGGCGACGAAAGGCCCCCAGTAGCGGCGAGAACCATCCTGAGCAAAAACCACCAGAATGTCTCCCCGTTTGACTTGTAACTTGCCCTCCGGCAGCGATAGCATCAGTCCCTTGCCGCCGCCTTCCCCCGGCGCAAAATCCCAGTGCGCGGGTTTGCCGTAGGATTCCTTGGCTTGCCGTTTAGACAGCAGGGCCACTCGCACTGGGTGTTCGCTGCGGTTGCTGACGCGCAAACGGCCGGAGGCTTTAGCATCTACAGGGATTGAGGAAAGCAATTCCTCCTCTGACTCTGGGGGAGTTG
The DNA here is from genome assembly GCF_036704705.1 of Microcoleus sp. K1-B1. Classification (NCBI taxonomy): domain Bacteria; kingdom Bacillati; phylum Cyanobacteriota; class Cyanophyceae; order Oscillatoriales; family Microcoleaceae; genus Microcoleus; species Microcoleus sp. K1-B1. Next base: position 42,954 of record NZ_JAUBSH010000039.1, read on the forward strand.
GTGTTGAGTCGGGTTTGGGCTCGCTGGCGGTGTCTGCAGAAGCTGTCGCGACTGGGGAAACGGGGGGTATTGGGGGGAGTGCGGTGGCTTGTGAGGGCCAATCGCTGGACTGATGGGAACCGTTGGAGATAGTGATTTCAAAACGTCCTAGAAACATTCCTGTAATTAGGACGATCGACACTCCAATTACGATCTGGTAAATTTTAAGATTCATAGATTTTAGGCTTAAAGGATAGACTGCACCCGGAATGAGTCTTAACTATTTTTAATGTAAAACCAGGGTCTGCTGTGCCACAAGATACAGTTACACTTAATTACTTGAGCGTTCTCGGCTATAAGTCGCCGATCGCTCAATACCATCTTAGATGTTAAATTTGAGATTTTAGAGGGCGACATACTGACTCCGGTAAGGATTTGGAGTTGGTCGGGAGGGGCATTTGTTGACTTATCGGTATAGCTTTTAATAGCAGTTGAAAAAAAGAGTGCCACTCTATGCCCGTACTCCCAACCCCAATATTCATCAGTAATTCCGCATCTCAAATCTCAAATCTCAAATCTCAAATGGTATAACTTTTATGCAGAATACCCGAATTAACAGATTGATTGATGTTCTGGGCGATCGCTTCCGAGGGTGGCTGAGCAATCCTTGGCGGCGGATTTCGCTCCTGCTAATTAGTCTGCTATTCGGCACTTTTTTGGGAACAGCTATTTCGACGATCGCAGGACAATCTGCGGATTGGGATATTATCGCCGCCGGGCTGTTGGTGTTGTTGACGGAGTTCGTTAGCTGGCTGGTTTACGGTGGCCCGCGGCCTGTAGCCCGTTCTTTTTGGGTGGATATGCTCAATGCTCTGAAAATTGGCGTGACTTACAATTTATTTGTGGAGGCTTTCAAACTAGGCTCTTAAAAACTTTTTGAATCGGCGCGGGCTTAGGATGAAATATTTGTCAGTTGCGGATAATATTTGTACAAAACCCGCCCCCGTATAGAGAGTTTTTAGGATATGGATCGATCGACTGTAACCCCTGTTGAAATTTTACGTCGATGGCAAGCCGGCGATCGCCCGATCGCTCCCGACTTCCATCACCTGGCTTTTTGGGAACTTGCGGATGATGTGCGCTCCTCTTCGAGGGCTTCGCTAACGCGCGCTTTTGGGATTACTCCCGACAATGTAGCCGATGTTGTCCGCTGCAAAACCGATTTATTCTTTTCTCTTCTTGACGAACTGCATACTTTCCCGATAAAGTCAACTGTTTTCCTCGAAACTTTGTGGAATCTTTGGCTGCCGCTGGCAATGCAATTATCGACTGCCAAACAAAGTTTAAACCGTCCTTTAATTCAAGGAATTTTAGGAGGGCAAGGAACGGGAAAAACTACTTTATGCCAAGTTTTGAGGCTGATTCTGGGAAAATTGGGATATTCTACTGTCAGCCTTTCTTTAGACGATCTTTATAAGACTTATGCCGATCGCCAACAACTCCAAAAAGCAGACCCGCGTTTAATTTGGCGCGGCCCCCCCGGCACTCACGATATTGACTTGGGAATAGCAGTTTTAGACAAGTTGCGCGGTTCTCAAACTCGCGAATTAGCAGCAGTTGACAATCCCAAATCTGATGCCCTCAAACCGAATATAATTAATCAAAATATAGAAATTCCTAGGTTTGACAAATCTGCCTATGGAGGTGCAGGAGATAGAAGTCAACCCGAAATTATTTCCGGTGCGGATATTGTACTTTTTGAAGGTTGGTTTGTCGGTGTGAATCCGGTGGTTGATGCCAAATTAAACGAGTTTTTGGCGGGTGCACCGTTTCCAATTTCCACAGAGGGCGACTGTCAGTTTGCGCGCGATATGAATGCGAAGCTGCACGACTATCTGCCGCTGTGGAACCGATTAGATCGGTTGATGGTTTTGTATCCCCAAGATTATCGCATTTCTCAAGTGTGGCGCAATCAGGCGGAACGGGAAATGATGGCGACGGGGAAGTCGGGAATGTCAGAGGCCGAAATTAATCGGTTTGTCGAATATTTCTGGAAAGCGCTGCATCCCGAGTTATTTATTAAGTCGATGGTTGAGGAGGGCGATCGCGTGGATTTGGTAATTGAAGTTTTGGGCGATCGCACTGTCGGCAAAATCTGTCGGGCGATCGACTTAAAATTAAGCGATTAGGGAGACTTAAAATTAACGCTTTAAGGACACAACAAGGTTGTGTCCCTACTGTATTGCAGCTTATCGTGCACTCACTTGCAGGACTTATGCAAAAAAAAGTGGTTTGACGCGCGAATTAGAGGGGTAAGGCGCGCCATAAGCACTCTAGAATACAGAGGTTCTCCGTCGAGGATAGAGAATTTCTAAATTAACTGCCGGGAGTACCAAGATCGATCGCTTTCTGCATCACATCGTCGGTAACTTCGCCCGGTGTACCTGTGGGCTTAATTTCCTTAGCCATCGAACGAAAATCAGCGGGAGTGCCGCTTTTATCTGCCGGCGTTGCGATATCTTTAGCAGCGGGAATAGGAAACTTAGGTGCAGTTGCAGCGGCGGCAGCTTGAGCGCCGGCACCCGTGCGATCGATGTCACTAACGCTGAATTCTTTTGAAGCTTCGTAGTCTGCTGATACATCAACTGTCGGCAACTTTTGTTCTCCAGCTTCCGCGCTTTCAGTGATCTGCTGAGCGTCAAAGCTTTCAGTGTTATTTGGTTCTGTATTGATTTGAGACATAGCCGACTCCTTTCTAGTTTTATTTAACAATTTACTGTATTTATTGTGATTCTATTTCGTTGCTTTTTCATCTACCCGTAGATGTATCGCGGGCTTCTATCTCAAGGCTGATTTATTCTAATGTGGCTGGTCAACATTACACGAGTTTCCTAAACTAATCCAACTATATGCAAGCTTCAAACCCATACATCATCTGTCATTCCAGATTGTTTCATCTAAAATCTCAAATTTAAAATCTAAAATCGTATTACCTCTTGGGGATGGTGACGGGCACTTACAAATCTTGATATTTATATATTCTGAAAGCATTTTTAAGGAACTTTGTTTATGAACTCACCAGCCGCGACCAATCCTCACTCTCTCTCCAACGACACTCAAAACATCGTTCAGACAATCAACGGGTTGGGTACAGATGAAAAGCTGGCGCTGCTCTACTTTGTTTATGAAAAAATGGGAGATTCAATTACACCAGCAGCTCCCGCCGCTGCCGAACCAGAATTAGCTCCCATGTTGCTGGATGATTTTTACAAGCTTTCCCATGACGAACAACTGAATATAATGCGAGGAATTGTCAACCGCGACGACACGCCGTATTCTCACGCTTATGGAGCTTTAACTGCTAACAATCAGTTGGTGGTTTGGTATGCTTGGGCTATTGGTATGGGAGAAACAATTGTCGATATCCCCGAAGGATATGAGGCAACTGAGGCTGTCAATGGCGTGTTGGGTCAAATTGAAGGTCTTGATTTTGAACAGCAAATTTCGGTGCTGCGCGACGTAGCTAATAATATGGGCTACACCGATGTTAAACCAATTGCTACTCAGGCCCAAGTAGGGAAAACTTCTAGTCTTTAGATAAGAGTCGGCTGTTGCAACCTATCCGACACAAACTCTCCTCCTAGCAGAGAGGGAGTCAAGAATAAAGGAATTACCCAAAACCTCTATATGTAGGGTGCGTCTCGGCGCACCCTACCGCTATAATTAGTAGGTAAAACCTTTTTTTGCTCTTAGTCCTATTTATTCTTTCGTGTCTTAAAGAGGGACGAAAGTTTTTCTAGGAGCCGTGAAAACCGGGATCATCTCATTTTTGCAGCCCAGCTAGAAATTGGAGTTTTGAAGCAGGAGGCAGGAGGAAAGAGGAAGAAGGAAGGAGCCAGAAGAAGGGTTTTTACACATATGAGAGGCTCCTTTAACATCGGCAATTCTGATAAATACAAAAAGGTTTTCAGTCAGCAAGTGAGTTTTTTCGGGTAAACTTTTCGCGGGAATTCCATGCGAAATGTCGAACCTTTTTTGGGTTGACTTTCGGCAGTAATTGTACCGTCGATCATCTTGACTAAAGAAGCACAAATAGCTAGTCCTAAACCGGTGCCTGGATATTGGCGAGTTGTGGTTTGGTCGCCTTGGTGGAACTTGTCAAAAATGTAGGGAAGATTCTTTTCACAGATGCCGATTCCTGTATCCCGAACGGTGATAATTAGCCGATCGCAATTTAATTCCCGCACCTCAATGTAGATGCTGCCCTCATGTGTGAATTTAACCGCGTTGGAAACGAGATTGACCAAAATTTGCCGCAGGCGCAACTTGTCATTAACTATAAACTGATGCTGCAAGCACACGCTGACGGACATTGCCACATTCTTATCGGTGGCTTGATTTCCGAATTCCAAGGCGACATCCATTACTAAATGCGCTAAATCAAATTTTTCAATTTTTAATTCTGTGCGGCCACTCTCGATTTTGGAGAGGTCGAGGATATCGTTAATCAGCAGTAGCAGATTTTTGCCGTTATTTAAAATGCGCCCCACCATTTCTGTTTGCTGGGCGGTCAGCATTTGTTTGTGCTGGCGCAGCAGCAATTGGGAAAAGCCGATAATCGAATTCATGGGAGTTCGCAATTCGTGGGACATGATGCCCAAAAATTGCGATTTTAATTTGGCTGCTTCTAGCAGTTGCAATTTTTGCTGTTGAATGCGTCGCGCCTGATTTTCCAGTTCTTCCTGCTGGCGAATTAGCAGCTCGTTTTGCAAGTCTAAAAGCTGTTCCTGCTTTTTTAATTTTTCGATCGCCAGCGCGTTGTTAATTGCGATCGCCGCTTGTTTTCCCATCACCGCCAGCAGTTGCTGAGTATGCCTGTCCATCGCCATGCTGTCTTTCCCGTTGCCGATGGCCAACACACCCAAACGCCCGCTTGACCCGGAGTCGATCGCCGCTGCACAAGCCGCCGCCGGCAGCCAGCCTTGGTGGCACTCTGACCGCCACAGTACAGACTCTCCCGTCGCAAATGCTTTCCACAGCATCTTGTTTTGCACATACGGGGTTTTGCCCTCACCAAAGTTTTCCGTGCCCCCGACAGCGCTGAGTTTGAGGCCGCTGCAATCGTACTCCAGGAGAGCAACTAAGCAAAATTCCGCTCCTGCGATCGCCTGTACAGTCGCATCCGCAATGCCTTGCAACAACTGGCACAAGCTACCCGCCCGCTGGCTCAATATATTTGTAAACTGCTCTATCACCTGTAACTCCTGCCCAGCCTCTATTACCGTCCGGGCTTCGCACCATTTTTCATCTTTGAAGTTAGCTTCCGATCGCGCTTGATGGCGCCAAAACTCTTGTTCTGCTTGGGCCTCGGCTTGAGTTTGTTTGATCGGCTCCATATCTGTGTAGGTTCCCACCCACTCCAAAACTTCCTGACTGTCGGGGTTAGCGGGCCCTCCTTTGGCCACGTTCCAGCGGTAAGTGCCCTCTCGCGTCTGCAGACGAAATATAATTTCGTAGCTTTGCGGCGGGAACTTAGAAGTGTGCGATCTCGCCAATAGACGAGGGCGGTCTTCTGGGTGGACGCGCGCGAGATAGCCGAAACCCAAAGCTGCTGCTGCTGGTAAGCCCGTGTACTCCTCCCAGCGCGGACAGAAATAAGTCGCCGAACCGTCGGCATTTGTTTTCCAAACTATCTGAGGAATTGCCGACCACAGGCGATCGTCCTGAGTTTCGCACTCGCCAACTTGCGGTTGGGGCGATGTTATTTCAGATACTTTGTGTAAGATTTCCGAGTCGGAAAACTCCGAGGGAAAAGACTTATTGCCGTGATACTGAGTCATAACAGGTTATATAAATAAGCGTTGGACTAGAGCCCTAACACCGATTAAAGACTCGTGCTGCTAGCTTTATTGATTTTGAGGGCCCAAGTGCATCAAAATTTTTTATACTTTAAATCTATCGGGGTAGTGGTATCTTTACCTCTATCAACGGGCGGACAATGAGATAATTTAGTTAAACTGTTGAAACATTGAGAGCTTACCTGTCCCGAGGAAGGCTCGTGCAGGCATCGCCGCAAAATAACTTAAAAATTAACTTGCATTCTTGGCGGCTGCATGAGTATGCTTAAAAATGATGTGCAGCCTGTAAAACCCTAAATCAGGACACATTCTCAAATTTACTCAGTTTAGCTGAGTCAGTTGACGATATTTTAAAAGTTTAGCGGACTATTGGAAGAAAGATGAGTAAAATTCGCGTTGCTTTGGTAGAAGACCATGACCTGACAAGAGTCGGCATCCGCACAGCTTTACAACAGCGTGACACCATAGAAGTTGTCGGCGATGCAGCTAACGCTACTGACGGATTGAAACTGCTTCAGTCTTCAAAACCTGACGTGGCAATTGTAGATATTGGCTTGCCGGATTTTGATGGCATTGAACTTACACAAAAGTTCAAAAAATCCGTAGCGGAGTCCGATCCCGATACAAAAATTTTGATTCTGACTTTTCAGGACAATGAAGAAGAAGTTCTGGCAGCTTTTGCCGCCGGAGCTGATTCTTACTGCATGAAAGATATTAGCTTCGATCAGTTATTAGATGTAGTAAAAGTAACTCACGAAGGTAACTCTTGGATCGATCCGGCGATCGCCCGTATCGTCCTGAAACAAGCTCGTACTCAGGAACCCGCGCCGGAAGAACCGAAGGCTGAGGGTAAAAGAGTCACAATTAAGGCTGCCGAACCTGAGTTTAGTCACATCATTGAGACTTATCCTTTAACCGAGCGGGAATTAGAGGTTTTGGAACTGATCGTACAGGGTTACAGCAATGCTGCAATCGCCGAAAAGCTTTACATTACTGTCGGTACGGTCAAGACTCACGTCCGAAATATTTTGAACAAGTTGTGCGCTGATGACCGCACTCAGGCAGCCGTTCTCGCCCTGCGTTCTGGCTTGGTTGGATGAAGCTTTATCATCAGGCAAAATCAAGTTAAAAGTAGGGTGCGCTGAGCGCACCTTACGGTCACTGATTAAGGGTGTGCAGTGTACACCGACTAACTAATTGTTACCAAAAAATTAGGGTAGGCAGTGTGCACCAGCCCAGGAATTGTTTATTGTTAAAAAAGTGCTAAGATTTAAACCCGCATCTATCCCTGTACAGATATTTTTTTTAATCTTTTAACCAGTCAATCTACCTTAAGATAGATGCCAAAAAAATATCTTATTACTAATACTTATTGTTGAGCGATCCCCAGTTAGATAAATTTCACTCGCACTGCCAATATTGCGCGATTTCACTTCATAAAAAGCGCAGGCAGCGGCAAGATTACGATACTTTTAGGAATAGTTAAGCCTTAAATAAATTATATCCGCAGAGTGATGCTGAGTTCGCTTAGTTTTGCGAAATTAAAAGTATCAACTGCTACTGAAATATTTTAGAAAGAGGTATTATGGCCGCCCCAATTGAATTCAAGTTATTTGCTCCCTACAACAAAGGAGCTGCCTTGATTGGCTCTTTTTCTAATTGGGAAGAGATTCCGATGGAAAAGGACGAAGAGGGTTATTTTCGCACGCGAGTTGAGTTGGAGGATGGCGTTTATCAATACAAATTTCGCGTTCAGTCGAAAAGCTGGTTTCTGGAAGCAGATCAGTGGGTAGATGTGGTCGATCCCTACGCGACTGACATCGACAATCCCACTCAAAACGGCATTGTTCGGATCAAAGACGGCGATCGCATTGTCGATACCTACGTCTGGAAACACGACGACAAACCGCTACCCGCCGATCGGGAATTAGTGATTTACGAAATGCACATTGCCGACTTTTCCGGTGGTGAAGCCGATCCCCTGGCCCGCGGCCAGTACAAACACGTCGTCGAAAAACTCGATTACCTAGTCGAACTCGGCGTCAACGCGATCGAACTCATGCCCCTCAAAGAATACCCAGGCGACTACAGTTGGGGCTACAACCCCCGCTACTTCTTCGCTACCGAGTCCAGCTACGGAACCACAGAAGAACTCAAAAACCTGATAGACGAGTGTCACGGGCGCGGGATTCGCGTCATCATGGACGGGATTTACAACCACTCGGAAGCATCGAGCCCCCTCACTCAAATCGATCACGATTATTGGTATCACCACGAACCCCGCGATCCAGACAACAATTGGGGCCCGGAATTTAACTACGAATTCTACGACGAAAACTTAGGAACTTTCCCGGCGCGCCAATTTGCTGGCGATACAGTCCGCTTCTGGATTCAAGAATATCATCTCGACGGCATTCGTTTCGACGCGGCGCGACAAATTGCTAACTACGATTTCATGCACTGGGTAGTTCAAGAAGCCAAAAATGTCGCCGGCCCCAAACCGTTTTATACCGTTGCCGAATACATTCCCGACGATCCCAGCATCACTAATCTAGACGGGCCGATGGACGGCTGCTGGCACGACAGTTTCTATCACTCGATAATTCCACAACTGTGCGGGGACAATTTTGATTTAGAACGGCTCAAAGAGGTAATCGACTGCAAGCGGCAAGGTTACTTGGGTGCTACGAATGTAGTCAATTATTTGAGTAATCACGACCATGATCGCGTTTTTGCCGAATTGGGCGATCGCGGAATTTTGGATGAAGCCGCCTTCAAGCGGGCGAAGTTGGGAACCGTGCTGTTAATGACAGCAGTTGGCGTGCCGCTGATTTGGATGGGCGAAGAATTTGGCGAATACAAAGGCAAAACTATTGAGCAATCTAAAATTGACTGGACGCTGCTAGGAAATGACCTGAATAAAGGTTTGTGGGAATACTACAAAGGCTTGATTCACCTGCGTAAAAATAACCAAGCACTTTACACAGAAAACATCGAGTTTTTCCACGAAGACCCCGACTCGAAAGTTTTTGCTTACACTCGCTGGAACGATGAAGGTTCGAGAGTTGTAGTAGTGGCGAATATGTCGGAAAATTATCTGGCAGGTTACAGCGTTCCCCACTTCCCTGCCAACGGAACTTGGCACGAATGGACGGGGAATTATGACATTGAATCGGGCGATGACAATATTATGATTGACTTGCCGGAATACGAAGCGAAAGTGTTTGTTTGGCAGTAAGGCAACCGAGGACAAAGGCTTTCGCCGTTTCCCTACCCCAAAATAATCATTATGTAGGGAAACGGCACTGCCTTTCGTCGTGTCAACTTAAGCTATCAGTCCGTCAGTCCTCCCACCCGGCAGTCCGCCAGGGACTGAAGTCCCTGTCTAATAGCTGAAGTCCTCTGAAGAGGACTAATCTGGACTTCCCCCTGCAAATATACTTACATAGGCTCAAAAGCCTATCATTGCAAAAGTTTCAATTGTTGAGTAAAATGTCTGTAGCCATGTAGGTTATTCACGCCTGCAAGCTTACGCCAATTATATTGAATCTATTGCGTTCTGCGCGATCGCCAAAACGGCTATTGCTTTAACTTGGGTACAGTTTTTTCACTCAACAATTGAAACCTATAATTGGTAAATGTTTTAGACATTTTATTACATTTGTACGGGGGAAGTCCAGACTAATGAGTTTTTCAGTCCTCTTCAGAGGACTTCAGCTTTGAGGCAGGGGTTTCAACCCCTGGCGGGTTGCCGGAGTGCGGGTTTAACGCTAAGTTGACACGACGAAAGGCACGGTGCGGTGTCCCGAATCCGGACGCCGGAGACGGCATTGCCGTTTCCCTACAGATATGGCTCAAAAGAGAAGCTCTTTTTTGTTCCCAGATTGATTTTCTAAGCACAATTGGGTTATAGCCGCCGCCGGTATTGGTTTGCTAAAGAAGTAACCCTGGCCCATATCGCACTGATGCGATCGCAAAAACGCCAACTGTTCTGCTGTTTCCACTCCCTCAGCAATCACCTGTAAATTCAGGCCCTGTCCCAAGGCGATCGCCAGTTTCACAATAGTAGCACCGCTGCTGCCCGTCACCAAATCAGCCACGAAAGATTTGTCTATTTTTAAATTATTGAGGGGAAAGTTTTTCAGAGACCACAGCGAAGAATAACCCGTGCCAAAATCGTCCAGAGAAATGTGAATTCCCATGTCCTGCAACTGCTGCAATACCGACACCGTAAAGCTCACATCTGTCATGGCAATGCTTTCGGTAATTTCTATTTCTAAATATTCGGGATTTAACTTGGTTTCTGATAAAATTTCAGCGATGGTTTGTACCGTGTGAGATTGCAGAAACTGGCGGGCTGATAAATTCACTGCTATCCGCATCGGCGGCAATCCCAGTAACTGCCACGCTCGATTTTGCAAACAAGCAGTCCGCATCACCCATTCGTCAATTTGGCAGATTAATCCTGTTTCCTCAGCTAAGGGAATAAATCGATCGGGAGGAATCAAACCCCGTTCGGGATGCTCCCAGCGAATCAGAGCTTCCATCCCCACTATTTTGCCAGTATTTAAATTTATTTGCGGTTGATAGTGCAGGACAAACTCAGATTTATTTAGAGCTTTGTACAGATGATTTTCTAAGTTAAGATCTTCTGAGACTTTACTGCCGATCGCCTGCGTGTAAAACTGATAATTATTGCGACCTTTCTGTTTAGCTTTGTACATCGCAGCATCAGCATTTTTCAGCAAAGTTTCTGCATCTTCTCCGTCATAAGGAGCCAAAGCAATTCCCAAGCTAGCCTTAATATAAAGTTCCAAACCCTCAAAATTAAAAGGACTGCTTAAACTCTGGATAATTAGCTTGCAAATTTTAGTTGCTTCCTCCGGGGTGTTGATATTGTAAAGCAGCACAGTAAATTCATCTCCGCCCCAACGAGCCATCGAATCCCCGACGCGCAAACAGTTAGTCAAACGCCGAGATACACTTTGCAGCAACAAATCGCCCACTGGATGACCGAGAGTATCGTTAACATTTTTAAATCTGTCCAAATCTAGAAAGATTACCGCCAGCATTTCTCCATTTTGGTGAGCGCTAGCTAAAGCTAAAGACAGCCTTTCATTAAACAGTAATCTATTAGGTAAACCCGTTAATTGGTCGTGAGAAGCTTGATGTCGGATCATCGCCTCGACACGCCTCTGCATGGCAGCCATGTACAGGTGAGTTCCTAAAGATTGTGCTAGCTTCTGTTCCTCGCTAGTCCACTTTTGAGCTTCGCCGGTTTTGATTTCTTTCCAAGCTGCAAATGACTGTCGGGGACGATCGTGCCGCGCGTCCGAACTGCAACGGCCCGCCCACAAAATTTCGGTTTGTATAGGGCTGCGAAAAACGGTGAGACACCCGATGCACTGTTGGCGGTATTGCAGCGGTACTGCCAAAAATGATCGAATGGAAGCTGCGACTAAATTGGCAGATACAGATTTAAGTTGAGGTTCTTTAGAAATATCAGAAATTGCGTACAAGTGCGGTACGATCAAACTGGAAACATTGCTGTCAATTGAGCTGTAATGCTGGGAATAGAGATTTTCAAAAATACCTAATTGGCTTGTATGATTAGCAGTTTGTGCTCGATCGTCTTGGTTTGCCCTCCCCATAATCTGCTGCCAAAACGGGCTAAGTTCAAGGTCGATGTCCGCAGGCTGCTGGCCACAGGTATAAAGCAAAGCGGGCCGATCGCCAAACTCGGCTGCAATGTAGAGTCGCCCTCCTGAACCACGCAAATGCTTGACAGTTTGTTCGAGAACTGCTTTCCGAATTTCGTTTAGTTCCAGAGGAGAATGCAGCAAACTGGTAATTTGGTTGATAACGGCTTCGTCGCGCGCTTGCTGTCTAGCTTGACTCAGCAGAAAAGATTGGGCGATCGCAATTGAAAGTTGATCGACAAGCAACTGCACCATTTTCAATTCTCGATCGCTAAACCGTTTTGGTTGGCTATGGTGAGACACCAACAGCCCCCAAAGGTGATTTTGATGCAAAATCGGCACCGTCAGAGAAGAACGTGCCCCCATAGCCTTCAGATATTCAGCGTGACAGGGGTCTACAGGACGATAGCTAATATCTTCAACTGCTAAAGTTTTGCCGGTTTCGGGACAATCTAACCGATTAATTGTTTGATGCTTCAATTCCACATCTACAATCACTCGCTGCCGCGCTTTGAGAAACATTTCCCGAGCACTATGGGGAATGTCGCCTGGTGGAAAGCGCAAACCCAGCATAGATGGCAAATTGTCACCGTTGATGGACTCAGCAATGACCTCGCCGCTACCGTCGGTCTCAAAGCGATAAACTTTTACTCGATCGCTCTCTAAAAAGCTGCGGATTTCTCGCGCTGTGGTCGTCAAAATCTCTTGGAGTTCTAAAGAGTTGCGGATGCGATTGGTAATTCGATTGAGTAAAATCTCTTGTTCTAAAGTCGATCGTGACATTTGTGTAACTTTGGTGCGGGTCATGCCTTTTGATCTCCCGGGCTGTTGACAGCATTTTTGCGAGCCACAGTCTTAACTTGCCCTGTATTATACATTACAATACTTTGGCTCCGTCTAGGGGCTTGACCCAACCCAAGAGCGCGAAACTCGGTTTCTGGGGATATTTCCGCTTTTTAGACAAATTCGGGTGATAAACCGGGTTTTTCACAGCACTTACAAGGCAAGGCAAGAGGGATCTGACAATTAGTGAGGACTTGAGTCCCGATCGAGTTCGATCGCGACTCAAGTCCTCACTACAAAGCAATTGCAGAGCTAGAACACAAAAGGTATAGAAAAACCGATTTGAGCAACCAGTATTCTGCCCTCTGGAGGGAGAATACTGGTTGCTCAAATCGGCTAGTAAGTATTTATACCTTAAAAGGTCTTATTAAGCCGACTCCCAAATTCCCCGAATTCTGTCCGGCAAAAAGCCAGCTATTTCCTGAATTCGATCCTCGGACAGCTCATCCTTCGTTGCCGAAAATACAGCCGCGATCGCAGTTTCCGGTTTTACTCCCGAAGGAAGTGCGCCTTCTAGTTCCACCCTCCGTGCAAACAAATTGCCATCAATCCCCAAAGGTGCAGGCGCGCCGGTCAAAGGTTGACGCACCCGGCTGAGCAATCCCACCAGCGGATTGGTATCTTTCCAGAGGTCTGCTATTTCTTGTTGCAGGGTTTTGTCATCCGTAGGCAAAACTTCTTTGTGCAATTCAGATTCCACGTGCTCGATGGCTTCTTTTGTCATCACATCGCGCATGATCCGGTACACTACTTCGGTAATGTCGCGGGCATCAAAAATATCCTCCAAGTGACCTTTTACCATCACTTTTTCCAAAAACGGCATATCCTTTGAAGCGATAGGAACTGCCGATCCTTCCTGGTGGAGGGAGGTCGGAGGATTCGTCTCCATTTTGTGTAACAGTTTGCGGCCTTTTTCTGTTAAGTCAGCTTCTTGGAATGCCACTAAAGGCGGCAATAACTCAGCTCCTCCATAAGGCTCGCCACTAAACTGAGCTTTGATAAATTCCCTTTGGTTGAGGTAGTCCAAATGACCGAGCAATTCCGCTTCCGCCACCGTGTGACCCACATATTCTTCCGCTGCATTCCTAATTTCTGACTCTCCCCTGCCGTTGCCGCTGCCAATCTTTTTGAGCAAAATGTAAGTCAGGTCGTCTCTGATTGCAATTGTCATCGAAACCTCCTAGGTTAATATCCGGTAAAGCTCATGTAAAAACTGAAATTTTTTACTGGCTTAAATTGTGATGATTACTACTTAAAAATATTGAAGTATAAAGTAGAGTAATCAAGTATCTCTCAGCAGGTGGAAGTTATTAAAATTAAGTATCGGTTAGAATCTTACTTTAGGTAGATCCCTGTATGAGAACCCATGTCTAATGTGGTTAATATCCTAAAAAGCTGTCGCCACTCTTCAATGCTATTAAGCGAGGATGCTTTATTGGTAATATTTTCCGTATTTTTTGCGTATTTTTACCAAGGCTGACGCACAAAGAGCGCCTAAGTGGGTAATGGCCGCTGGGAGAGGTAGAATGAAGCAGATACAATGGTTAATCAACTGCGGTTGTTTTGCCCGCAGCGTGTAGCGATATTGTATCGGGTTAGACCAAAAACTGGTCATCGGAGAGCTACAAATCGAGCCAATCTGTTTCAAGTGCCGCATCGCCACTTGAAGAATGCCTCGGTAACAACTTTTTTGATCGTTGCGATCGGCATTTATGAATTACCCTCATTGGAACAATAAATTGGAATCCTCGTCTTGCATTAGCGGTCAACCCCCGGTTGAAAAGCGTCCTTTAGTGTTGGCTGTAGACGACAATCAGGACAACTTAGAGCTGCTGACACAAATACTCGATTTAATCGGCTGCGAGTGCGTGGGAGCAGTTGACGGGTACGCAGCTCTTTCAGCAGCATTAGATCGACAACCCGACCTAATCGTACTCGACATTTGCCTGCCGGATATAGACGGTATGGAAGTAGTAAAGCGCGTGCAACAAAACCCCGCTATCAGACATATTCCGATTGTTGCTGTCACAGCACTAGCCAAACCAGAAGACCGCGCTCGAATTCTCCAAGCAGGCTGCGTGGAATACCTTTCCAAACCTTTTAACATCAAAGATTTAGAAAGAGTTATTCGCCAGCACATTAACTCTCCAATGCTTTTGGTTGAGTTTTAGATTTATAGTTAGAATCACGAAATTGAGGTGCAGAGTCCAAAATTGCGATCGTTCCAGTGCGGCCTGTCTCCAAGGTCGCATCGCGGAGCAAATCAGTGACTCCCACGCCCAAAACCTTTTGGATTAATTCTTTCAGTTGCAATTCCAGAAGCGATTCTAATTGTGTTCGCACCTGTAACGCCAAATCTTGCTGACCGTTCTGAGCTAGAAGTTTTTCTGGTTGAGTAAGCCCATTTTCGACGACAATTATCAATTTGTTATCCAAAAGATTGCACAGCGCCTGACTCGTTGGGTGTCCGAGTTGAGAGCGGTACAAAGCTTGAATTCCCTGCGAAAGAGTCCGTTCTAATTTACCCCGAGTAGGTTCTAAGGTTTCCCCTGTCATATTTTTTATTGAAACCATGATAGATAAAAAAGACAGTTAACAGTTAGCAGTTAAGTTAACTGTTAACTGCTAACAGCTAACTATTAGAAATAACCGTCGCCTTAGCCGACAGTAACTTCATTAGTTTCCACCCCAGTTGCACCCTTAACACCTTTAGCAATTGTCACCAACTTGTTGACAATTTCCTGACTGGGAACTGTACCTTTGAGAACCACCGTAGTGCCAAGTTGAGCCACATAAACAGTGTCAATATCCGCCACATCGGGATTTGCATCGAAAGCCTGAGCCACCCGTTTAGCTAAACCGCTTTGATCGTATTCTCCATTCAAGCCCATGCGTTCCGGCGGGATTGTCTGAGCGCTCGCAGCAGGTTGAGCTTGAGCTGGAGATTGAGCTACAGGTGCTTGGTAAGCAGGAGCGTCAACAGTTTCTTGATTTTCAAGTTTTTCTAAACCAAACAATCTTTTTAGCCAGCCCATAGAGTTTGTCCTCCGACAAAGTTTGTGTTAATTGACGTGTTAATTGACGTGTTAATTGACGTGTTAATTCACGGTTGGCAAGTCGCCCTGTAATTGTTACTCTCAATACCAGGAATTACGATCGCACTCTTGGATGCAGAAACCGAGTTTTTTTTACAAAAAAGTATCGTTACAGCCATCCACCTAGGTAAAAAAACCCAGTTTGTTGAGTTTGGTGCGCCCATCCTAAATACAATTTACTGTCGTACAACTACGTCGATCATCTGCCTGGAGACATAATTCTTCCGCTCTCAAACAAATACTTGCGCTGACCATTCCGGCAAATCAAACTTAAACCCTTGTTCCCCAACTTCTACTATTTTGTTAGACATCCACTCGTGCCAAGTTCCCGCCGGAAACTTAGGAATGCTGTTACCAGATAGATAAGTATCCGAAAAATTAGCGACAACTACTGCTCGCGTTCCCTCATCGCTCCAGCGGTAGTAAGCCAGCACTTTGGCTTCGGTATTTTCGTGGATGAATTCAATATTTTCGGTATAAAGTGCAGGCAAATGTTGCCGCAGCCGAATCACGTGTTTGTAGTATTCCAACAACTCATGATTTGGCTGATTTTTCAACAAAGACCATTGCAGTTTATTCGGCTTGTTGGGAGTTTGCCGAGTAGATTGTCCAAACTCTTCGCCCATCCACAGCATCGGTATTCCTACTGCTGTGACTAACAAAACCGCTCCCAATTTAGCGCGTTTAAAAGCCGATTCTCGATCGATATCCCGAAAGCTGGCTTCGGCTAGCAAGTGATCGCGGTCGTGACTTGCTAAATAATTGATCACATTAGTTGTGTTTTGATAGCCTTGTTGTTTGGGTTCGAGAACTTGCTTGAGCTTTTCGATATCGAAAGTATTCGCCCCTAGATTTTCTATGGCAAAAATCCGAAAACTTTCGTGCCAGCACCCGTCCATCGGCCCGTCCGCAGCCACGAGTTCGGGAAGTTCGGGAATGTGTTCTGCTATGTTGTAAAATGGCTTGTTACCGGCGGTTTTTTTCGCTTCACAAGTTATCCAATGTAGGAAATCTCGATTGTCCAACTGCCGCACAGCATCGTAGCGAATCCCGTCGATATGATATTCTTGAATCCAAAAATTAACGACATCGCCGATAAATTTCCAAGCAGGACGAATGCCGAGTTTGGGGTCGAAGTTTTCGTAGTTAAACTCCGGGCCCCAGTAGTTAGCGGGATCTTCGGGATAGTGTTTGTCGCGGTAGTACCAATAATTGCGATCAATTAGCAATAAGGGACAATCTTCATCGCAGTGGTTGTAAATCCCGTCCAGAATCACCCGAATGCCTCGTCCGTGGCACTCGTCAATCAATTGCTTCAAATCTGCGGTTGCACCGTAACTGGACTCTACGGCAAAGAAATCGCGGACTTTGTAGCCCCAGCTATAATCGCCCGGATATTCATTAACTGGCATGAGTTCGATCGCATTTATCCCCAAATCACACAGATAATCTAATTTCTCCCTCACCTGCTGGAATTTACAGCGACTGTCGCAACCATCCGCCCCGGAAAAATCAGCAACGTGCATTTCGTAAACAACTAATTCTTCATTATTGGGGAGTTCTTTGTCATCGTGCTGCCAAACATAGGTATCAATAATTCGCGCACCTGCTTTGATCCGAAGTGTACTTGTATCAGTAGTGCGGTCAATTTCCGTCGCGTAGGGGTCATTGACTTCTACCCATTCGTCCGGTTCAAAACATGGACTTTGCGACTGAACTCGGAATTTATATTGATAAATACCGTCTTCTAACTTAATGTTAGTGCGGAAATAACCTTTGTCATCTTTTTCTAAGGGAATTTCTGCCCCTTGGGAAAAGGAGCCGAGCAGTGTAGCTGCTTTGTTATTCGGAGCGAAGAGTTTGAATTCAATTGCAGCGGCCATGAATACCTTGTTTGCAGAACTTATAAGTGTGATTAGTATTGATTTTTACAATTTGGTAAATCTGTCGCCATCGTTCTTAAGAGTTAAACCTCTTACTCTTATGTTGTGGGAGCATCTCAATGAAAGCAGCCCTCCGCTAGAAATTGGAGTTTTGAGGCAGGAGTTTTGAGGCAGGAGGCAGAAGGAAAGAGGAAGAAGGAAGGAGCCAGAAGAAGTATTTTTACAAATATGAGATGCTCCCTTATGTTGTAACCTGCTTGGCGGCGCAGCCGGAGGATTTAGTAGTGCCAACCCTAGCGATTGAGTAAGGTGCGCCCTAGGCACCCGGAAACCTGATTTTAATCAAAAATGTAGTTAAAGTAACTAAAAATTATTAAGTGCTATTTATGAACAATAGTCCGGGCTGTTTTGAATTCGTAGTCTGAAACCCTAGATTTTCCGTTGGTAGCAAACTTGCCTTGGAGCCTTGAACCCTTATTCTACGGTTGGCTATCAAACACGGTCCGAAGTATTGTATGAAAAGTAATTTAACTTTTGATAACTAGATAAATCGTGGTGAACATTTAACATTTGTAACTAAAGAAACATTTTTTACCATACAGGAATAATACCGTAGAAAGATGTCA
Source organism: Microcoleus sp. K1-B1 (assembly GCF_036704705.1). Taxonomy (NCBI): domain Bacteria; kingdom Bacillati; phylum Cyanobacteriota; class Cyanophyceae; order Oscillatoriales; family Microcoleaceae; genus Microcoleus; species Microcoleus sp. K1-B1. Next base: position 60,937 of record NZ_JAUBSH010000039.1, read on the forward strand.
TTTTATGCGGAAACAGCGAGGATGAGCGTGTAATTATAAGGCAAGGGAAACCAGAACCATGAATCCTTTATTCAACTGGGTTTTCCTGCGACTTTAAGCCAAGTTTGAGCCGAGAATAGCAATGATTATTTTTGCTTATGTCTTGGCATCACTTGTTTTATAGTTGTTGATCTGCAAACTTTGTAGAACCAAAATTAGCTTTAATGACTGCTGCTACCTCAGTAATTGGTAATTGGTGAAAATCTCATTCGTCCCTATTACCCGTTAGATATTCCGAGCAGTGGCTCTAAGGCTCTAAAAGTTTAATGTGGGATGTTGGCGAATTACCGTTACTGTAAAACTCTGGAGTGTTAAAAATGCTAAAACAAATGTGTTGGTTGCCCAGACTCGGAGGCAATGGAGAAAAGATATTGCACTTGCGTACCGATACCCGTCAGGCGTGGCGGCCTTATACAGCTTTTCCGCAGTTCGCTGTAGCCGACTACCGGGAACCGGGCGGTTCTAATGGATGGGCAACATTTCAGAAGCTGAGAACTCAAGGGTGGAATTTAATATCGACTGAAGAAGGGCAGCAGTCGGTTTTTGGCGAACAGAAAAGTGCTTAAAAAACCCGAAACCGCAGCAATAAAAGAAGAGGTAAAATCCTCTTCTTTTATTACTTTGGGAGACAGAAACTGGGTTTTTAACCATCCTACTTGGTAGAATAGATAAGGTGTGCAGTGCTCACCTTACATAATTTTAAGATGTTTGCCAGTTGCAAGTAAATTAGGCGATCGCCCTTTCTTTCTCTGCTGTATTTGCTACGTTATGGAGCACCGGCTGGCGAGTTTTCAAGTTAAACCGGTATCCGTGGGGGAGGATGTGCAACTTGGCGCCGCAAATCGCCAAAGGTTCATCCTTCAACAGTCCATCTAGATTGTCGTGGAGTTTTTCCGACTCGTCGATGACAGTTACAGCGTTTTCGCCAATGACTTCTAACTCGTCACCGTGAACTAAAATAGCTGTATTTTCGTCAATACCAAATCCCAACACGGCAGGTTGCAGCAACAGTGCCGAAACTAAGCGTCCCAGACGACCTCGCTGGGCGAAATGCTGGTCGATGACAACTCCTGGAAGGAAACCCATTCCCGGGCCCATTGCTACGACATCAACGCGGGGATTTGTCTCCGAGTCTCCTTCAATAATCATCATGTCTGGCATCATTGCCGCGCCGGCACTGGTGCCGCCAATGATTATCCCTTCAGAGAAGCGTTTGTGCATAGCTGCGTCGAGTATGGTGTCTTTCAAGCAGCTAATAATCCGCGCTTGCTCTCCGCCGGTAAAGAATATGCCGGTCGCTTGTTCGATCGCTTCTAAATAATCTCGATTGCTGGCATCTTCCGGTTTCTGGGTGTCAACAACTCGCACATCTTCAGCGCCAAGTCGCTCAAACACTCGGATGTAATTATCTCCTACTTCTCCCGGCAGGCTAGTCGCAGCCGTCATGATCACAATGTGGGCTTTAGTGCCTCCGGCGCAGCGCAAGAATTCCCGCAGAATTTTGCAGTCCCCCTCTTTGTCTTCCGCGCCACCAATAATTAGCAACTTCCCCTGGTTTTCGTTGCTCGCCATATTATCTCTACTTTTAATTTATTAATTTTCACTAAAACACAAAATTCCTTTTTCCGAAAACTGCCGAAAGGTATATATAGATACAAAAAAAGCTCAGACTTCTACCCCTTCAGGACACACACAGCAAGGGTGATATGGGAGTTTACTCATCCTCGATAATCGACAAAACAAACTTACCCCCCCTAACAGGAGATAGGAGGGGTCAAGAAATGAGCTTAAATTACAGGGCCCACGCGCGCGCGGTGATCAATCCGGTTTCTGCTCCGATTCTTCGCTAATCCTCCTCAGATTGCTCGTAGAAATCGGGTTGATGAGCGTAAGTCCTCAATTAGTGCGATCGCCCCTTAGTGCGATCGCTCGATCAAATTGCTCAATATGGTACTCGCCCGTTCTAAAGGGAGGTGTCTGGGTTTGCCGTTCCAGACAATCTGATATTCGTTGCTGTTTTGACCATCGCCGTAGCCAGAAATTAGCTTCCGGTGAAAGGCTTCCTCAGCTAAGTTGTGAACTTTTTCCCTGAGAGCAGTTTGTGCGATTTTCATAATTTGCTGCCTCTTAAATTTTCTTTCACTGTCATAAACAATTATAAGTACAGAGTGTACCTCTCAAAAGTTATAGCTTTTTTTGGGAGGGAGGAAAGAAGTAGTCATTAGTCATAAGTGCTTAGTTATCTATGCTTAGTTATCTATGCTTAGTCATCTATGCTTAGTCAGATGTTGAAGGAAGAAGGAATATTTTCCCACTCTCCCCCTCTCCCCCTCTCCCCATCCTGACAGGTGTAGGTTTTTTACGACGGGGTAGTATAAAGTCAATTAAACCAGGCGAAAATGAGGGTGTTGAAACGAA